>WFXX01000214.1 GCA_015490395.1 Gammaproteobacteria bacterium
CATGCCCCCTCCGGGCAGCCGCCCCCCCAGGGCCCGGAGCATGCGGGCCATGCCCCCCTTGCGCAGCTGCCTCATCATGCGCTGCATCTCCCGGTGCTGCCTGAGGAGGCGGTTGACGTCCTGGACCCGAGTGCCGGAGCCGGCGGCGATGCGCCGCTTGCGCGAGCCCTTGATGAGCTCGGGGCGGCGGCGCTCCTCCGGGGTCATGGAGTTGATGATGGCCTCGAAGCGCACCAGCTCCCGCTCGTCCACCCGCTGGCGCAGCTCCGGGGTCAGCCCCGGGAGCTTGTCCATGAGGGCCCCCAGCCCCCCCATGCGGCGCATCTGCCGGATCTGGTCCCGGAAGTCCTCCAGGTCCAGGCCCTGGCCCTTCTTGAGCTTGCCCGCCACCCGCTCGACGGTGCGGCGGTCGGCGGTGCGCTGGGCCTCCTCCACCAGGGCCAGCACGTCCCCCATCCCGAGGATGCGGGAGGCCATGCCCTCGGGGCGAAAGGGCTCCAGGGCGGCGGTCTTCTCCCCGGTGCCCAGGAACTTGATGGGCTTGCCGGTGACGTGGCGCACCGACAGGGCCGCCCCCCCGCGGGCGTCACCGTCGGCCTTGGTCAGGACCACGCCGGTCAGAGGCAGGGCCTCGGCGAAGGCCTGGGCGGCGCGCACGGCGTCCTGCCCGGCCATGGCGTCCACCACGAAGAGGGTCTCTACGGGCGCCACCGCCTCATGGATGCGCCGCACCTCCTCCATCATGGCCTCGTCCACGTGGAGGCGCCCGGCGGTGTCCACGATGAGCACGTCGGCCAGCCGGCGGCGGGCGGCGGCCAGGGCCTCGGTAGCGATCCGCACCGGATCCTGGTCAGGGCGGCTGGGATGGAAGGCAGCTCCCACCTCCCGAGCCAGGGTCTCCAGCTGCTCGATGGCCGCGGGCCGGTGCACGTCGCAGCTGACCAGCATCACCGCTTTGCCCTGGCGCTCCCGGAGGTGGCGGGCCAGCTTGGCGGCGGTGGTGGTCTTGCCCGAGCCCTGGAGGCCGGCCAGGAGCACCACCGCCGGCGGCTGGGCGCGCAGGTCCAGGCCCTGGGCCTCGCCGCCCAGGAGGGCCACCAGCTCCTCGCGCACCACCCCGATGAAGGCCTGGCCGGGGGTGAGGCTCTCCAGCACCTCCCTGCCGACGGCCCGCTCGCGCACGTGGGCGATGAACTCCCGCACCACGGGCAGGGCCACGTCCGCCTCCAGGAGGGCCATGCGCACCTCCCGCAGGGCCTCGCGGATGTTGTCCTCGGTCAGCCGCCCCTGCCCCCGCAGGCGCTTGAGGGTGCGGCCCAGCCGTTCCACCAGGTTGTCGAACATGGACGCTCCGTCGCAGGCCCGCCGGGGACAGGTGGGGCCTCCCTGCCGGGGCCCTCGGTGTGGATCCGCCGCGCAGGCGGAAGCCTACGGGTGATTATACGCGGGCCGTCAGCGGCTCGGGCTCAGAGCTCGAAGACCTCCCCGCCCCGCAGCAGGCGTGGCGCCAGGTGTGGGAGGCGCTCGCGGCACTGGCGGGCGATGAGGGCCTCGGCCCCGGGCTTGGCGTGGGTGATGAGCAGCCGGGGGCGGTGGCGCAGGCGGGCCAGGTCCTCGGCCAGCAGGGCCGGGCAGTAGTGGCGGGCCAGGCGGCAGAGGGCCTCCTCGCTGTCGGGGAAGGCCGTCTCCACGATGAGCAGGTCCAGCCGAGGCAGGGCGTTGAGCCCCTCCCAGAAGCCTTCGTTGAGGGAGGTGTCCCCGCTGAAGGCGAAGCAGCCCCCGGAGGGGCCCGTGACCACGTAGCCCGCGGCCGGCACGGCGTGGGCCACGGGCAGCAGGGTCAGGCGCCGCCCCCCCACCTCCCGGGTCTCGCCCGGGCCCATGGGGCGGTAGCGCAGCACCGGCCGGCCGGGATCGGGCAGGCGGGCGAAGTCGGGCCAGAGCACCCAGTTGAACAGGTGCCGCCGCAGGGCCTCCAGGGTCTCGGGGAGGCCGTGGACGGTGACCGGGCCCTCCAGGCGGTCGAAGACGCTGTCGAGCAGAAAGGGCAGGAAGGCCACGTGGTCCAGGTGGCTGTGGGTGAGGAAGACGTGGCGCACCCGGGCCATGGCCTCCAGGGACAGCTCCCCCACCCCGCTGCCGGCGTCGATGAGCAGGTCCTCGTCCACCCGCAAGGCGGTGGTGCGCCGGCCCGGCCCGATGCCCCCGCTCGCGCCCAGGATCTCCAGCCTCATCGGCCCTCGCGCCTCGCGCTCCCTGCCCGGGCCCGCCCCTGTCCACCGGGGCCTCGGCCCATCAGGCCTCCACCCTGCCCCTCGAGGGGCTCGCCTTCTCTCGCCTGCGGCGATGTGCCATCATTCGCGGCACGCGCCGGCCGCCCGTCGTGCCCCACACCGGGGGGCTCTCCATCCGGTGGGGATCCGAGGCCCGGGGATCCGTCTGGGGATCCATGCGAGGATCCATGCCGACCGCCCTGATCGCCATTCCCGCCTTCGCCCTGTACCTGGTCGCCGCGTGGCTGCTGGCCCGCCGCCTGGGGCCGCGGGCCCGAGCGCGCGGGGCGCCGGTCCGCTGGCCGGCCCTGGCCGCCGGGGCGGGAGGGGCGCTCCTGCACGGCGGCATCCTCTACCAGAACCTCCTGGTCCATAACGGCCTGGACCTGGGATTCTTCAATGCCCTATCCTTGGTGAGCTGGCTGATGGCCCTCCTGGTGGTGCTGGCCTCCCTGGGCCAGCCCCTGGAGAACCTCGGCATCGGCGTCTTCCCCCTGGCGGCCCTGGCCCTGGGGCTGGAGCTGCTCTTCCCCGCCCATCATCTGCTCGGCCCGGAGGCGGGCCCCGGCCTGCGCCTGCACGTGCTGGTCTCCCTGCTCTCCTACAGCGTGCTCACCATCGCCGCGGTGCAGGCCATCCTCCTGGCCATCCAGAACCGGCACCTGCGCACCCGGCACCCCGGGGGCTTCATCCGCGCCCTGCCGCCCCTGGAGACCATGGAGCGGCTGCTGTTTCAGCTCATCGGCCTGGGCTTCGTGCTCCAGAGCGCCTCGCTGCTGACCGGCTGGCGCTACGTGGAGGACCTCTTCGCCCAGCACCTGGTGCACAAGACGGTGCTGTCCATCACCGCCTGGCTGGTCTACGCCGTGCTCCTGGCCGGCCGCTGGCGCTTCGGCTGGCGGGGGCGCACGGCGGTGCGCTGGACCATGGCCGGCTTCACGGCCCTGCTCCTGGCCTGGCTGGGCAGCAAGTGGGTGCTGGAGATCCTCCTGCAGCGCTAAGTCCACCCGTGCGCCCGCCGCTCCGCCTCCCGTCATGATGGAACAGATCCCCACCGGTTGGCTCCTGGCGGCGCTGGGGCTGCTCATCGTGGCCTCGGCCTTCTTCTCCGCCTCCGAGACGGCCATGATGGCCCTCAACCGCTATCGGCTGCGCCACCTGGCCCGCAGCGGGCACCGCGGGGCGGTGCGGGCCGCGGCCCTGCTGGAGCGGCCCGACCGGCTCATCGGCCTGATCCTGCTGGGCAACAACTTCGTCAACATCCTGGCCTCGGCCTTGGCCACGGTGATCGGCCTGCGCCTGCTGGGCGAGGCCGGCCTGGCAGTGGCCACGGGAGCCCTGACCCTGGTGATCCTGATCCTGGCGGAGATTACGCCCAAGACGCTGGCCGTGCTGCACCCGGAGCGGGTGGCCTTCCCGGCCTCCCTGCTCCTGCGCCCACTGATGGCGCTCCTCCAGCCGGTGGTGTGGCTGACCAACGTCTTCACCCGAGGGCTGCTGGCCCTGTTCGGGGTCTCGCCCCAGGGCGGGGCCATGCAGCAGCTCTCGCGGGAGGAGCTGCGCACCGTGGTCCACGAGGCCGGAGCCCTCATCCCCCGGCCCCACCAGAAGATGCTCCTCAACATCCTGGACCTGGAGCAGGCCACGGTGGACGACGTGATGGTGCCGCGGGGCGAGATCGTGGGCCTGGACCTCAGCGACGACGAGGAGGCCATCCGCCGCACCCTAATCCACGCCCAGTACACGCGCCTGCCCTTGTACCGGGAGCACATCGACCAGGTGGTGGGCATCTTGCACGTGCGCGACGCCCTGCCCCTGCTGGGCGAGGACCGCCTCTCCCGGGAGGCCCTGGAGGCGGCCGCCCGCCCCTGCTACTTCGTGCCCGAGGGCACGCCCCTGCACACCCAGCTCCTGAACTTCCAGCGCGAGCGCCGGCGCATGGGCCTGGTGGTGGACGAGTACGGGGACATCAAGGGGCTGGTGACCCTGGACGACATCCTGGAGGAGATCGTGGGCGAGTTCACCACCGAGCCCACGGACGCCATCGCCGAGATCGTGCCCCAGGAGGACGGCAGCTATCTGGTGGATGCCGGCCTGGGGGTGCGGGAGCTCAACCGGGCCATGGGCTGGGAGCTGCCCACGGACGGGCCCAAGACCCTCAACGGGCTGATCCTGGAGCACCTGGAGCGCATCCCGGAGCCGGGCACCAGCCTGCGCATCGCCGGCTATCCCATGGAGATCGTCCAGACCAAGGGCCACGCGGTGAAGACGGTGCGCATCCACCCGCAGCTGCGCCGTCCACCCCCTCAGCCCTCGGCCAGCACGTAGCGGTTGCGCCCGTCTCGCTTGGCCGCGTAGAGGGCCCGGTCGGCCTCCTCCACCAGCTGCTCCGGCCCCTCCCCCGGGCGGGGCACCCGAGCCGCCACCCCCTGGCTGATGGTGACGTGGCCGGCGGCGCTGTTGCGGGCGTGGGGGATCCCCAGGGCCGCCACCGCCCGGCCCAAGGCCTCGGCCACCGTGGCCGCCCCCTCCCGGTCGGTCCCGGGCAAGATGACCACGAACTCCTCGCCGCCGTAGCGGGCCACCCGGTCCCCGGGGCGGCGCACCGCCTCCTCCAGGGCCCGGGCTACCCGGCGCAGGACCTCGTCCCCGCCCTGGTGCCCGTAGTGGTCGTTGTAGCCCTTGAAATGGTCGATGTCGATGAGGATCAAGCCCAGGGGGCGCCCCTCACGGGTCGCCCGGGCCCACTCCTCGGCCAGCTCGCGGTCGAAGGTGCGCCGGTTGGGGATGCCGGTGAGGCCGTCCAGGCTGGAGAGGCGCTCCAGCTCCCGGTTCTTGGCCTCCAGCTCGGCATGGAGGGCCCGCAGCTCCCGGTAGGCGGCATCGCGCTGGCGCTGGGCCAGGTAGGAGCGGGAGTGGGCCCGGATGCGGGCCACCAGCTCGATCTCGTCGGGGATCTTGACCAGGTAGTCGCTGGCCCCCAGCTCGAAGGCCTCGCGCTTGATGCGGGGGTCCTCCTTGGAGGACATGACGATCACCGGTACGTCCCGGGTGGCCGGATGCCCCCGGAGGAAGCGCAGCAGGACCATGCCGTCCACCCCGGGCATGACCAGGTCCTGCAGGATCACGGTGGGGCCAAAGCGCGCGGCCTCCTCCAGGGCGCGCGTGGGGTCCTGGCAATAGGCATAGGCCAGGTCGGGCTCCTTGGCCAGCATGCGGCGCATGGCCTCAGCCACGATGGGCTGATCGTCCACCAGGAGCACCCGGGCGCCGGCGGCGGGATCGTCCCCACCCGTCGCCCGGGCCCGCACCGCCTCCTTCGCCACGGTGCTCATGACCTCACGCTCCCCAGCTCCCGACGGGCCCGCCCCAGCCGGTGCCGCTCCTGGCACCTCAGGAGGGCCTGCCGCACCGCCTCGGCGATGCGGGGCAGGGGCAGCACCTCGGCGGCGGCGCCCAGCTCCACCGCCGCCCGGGGCATGCCGTAGACGGCGCAGGTGGAGGCGTGCTCGGCGATGGTGTGGAAGCCCCGCCGGCGCAAGGCCAACAGCCCCCGGGCCCCGTCCCGGCCCATCCCGGTCAGCAGCACGGCCACGCCGGATCCGGGCCAGTGTGTGGCCAGGCTCTCGAAGAAGACGTTCACCGAGGGCCGGTAGACCTCCTCCCGGGGCTCGGGGCCGTAGCGCAGCCGCCCCCGGGGGTCCAGGCGCAGGTGGGCGTCCCGCCCGGCCAGCAGCACGGTGCCGGCTACGGGGGGCTCGCCCTCCTCGGCCAGGCGCACCGGCAGGCCGCTCTGCTTGCGCAGCCAGTCGGCCAGCTCGCCGGCGAACTGGGCATCCACGTGCTGGACCACCACCACCGGCACCCGCAGGTCCAGCCCCAGACCGCGCAGGATCACCGCCAGGGCCCGGGGGCCGCCGGTGGAGGCCCCCAGGGCCAGCAGGGCCCCGGGGAGCTCCGGGCGGGCGCGGGCCGGCGGCGGCCGGGGACCGGCCACCAAGGTCTCCAGGGTGCGCAGGCGGTGCAGCAGCTCGGCCCCGCCCTCCGCCCCGGGGCGGCAGGCATCCGGCAGGGGCACCGCGTCCAGGGCCCCGGCGCCCATGGCCTGGAAGACCCAGGGGGCGTCCCGGTCCAGGGAGGAGGCCACCACCAGCACGGGACAGCCCACCGCCTCCACCAAGGCGGCCACCTCGCCGGGCCCCTGGCCCCCGGCTCCGCTCCAGCCCAGGACCAGCAGGTCCGGGCGGGCCTCGGCGCAGCGGCGGGCCGCCTCGAGGCCGTCGGCGGCCGTCCAAAGCACCCGGTGCCCGGCGCCGTCCAGCAGGGCCTCCAGGCTGCGCCGGGCACAGGGCCGGTCGTGCACCACCGCCACCCGCATGGCCGCCCCCCTAGACCGCCGCCCCGATGAGATCGGCCACCGCCTCTTGCAGGCGCGCGTCCTGGAAGGCGCCCTTGGAGAGGTAGTAGTCGGCTCCGGCCTGGAGACCCCGGTAGCGATCCTCGTCCCGGTCCTTGTAGGAGACGATCATCACCGGGAGACGGTAGAGCTCCGGGTCGCCCCGGATCATGCGCACCAGCTCGATGCCGTCCAGGCGAGGCATGTCCACGTCGGTGATCACCAGGTCGAAGGGCCGTTCCCGCAGCAGGTTCCAGCCGTCCAGACCGTCGGCGGCCTGCTCCACCTGGTAGCCGCAGGCCTCCAGGAGCTGGCGCTCCACTTCGCGCACGGTGGGCGAGTCGTCCACCACCAGGATGCGCTTGGGGGCCCGCCCCTCGGCCCGGGGGTCCTGCACCGCCGGGCCCAGGCGGCCGTGGCCGAGGAGCCGCTCCACCGAGCGCAGCAGGTCGTCCACGTCCAGGATGAGCAGGGGCGAGCCGTCCTCCAGCAGGGCCGCGGCGCTGACGTCGCGCACCTTGCCCAGGGGCTGGGGCAGGACGTGCACCACCAGGTCCCGCTCCCCGAGGAAGCGGTCCACCAGCAGGCCCACTGCCCCCTTGTGCTCGCCCACCACCACCACGGGGAGGAGGCCGCAGGGGGGCCTGGCCCCCTCCTCCAGGCCCAGCACGCGGGCTAGGGAGACCAACCCCACGTGCTGCCCGCCCACGGTGGCGTACTGCTGCCCCTCGGCCTCACGCAGGGCCTCCGGCTCCAGGTGCAGCACCCGCTGCACCCGCACCAGGGGCAGGGCCAGGGGCTCGCCGGCGGCCTCCACCAGCAGGGCGGGGATGACCGAGAGCGTCAGGGGCAGCTGCAGCTGGAAGCGGGTGCCCCGGCCGGGGCGGGAGTGGGCCCGCACCATCCCCCGCATGCCCTGGACGATGTCGCGCACCACGTCCAGGCCCACGCCGCGGCCGGAGATCTCGGTCACCTCGTCCCGAGTGCTGAAGGCGGGCAGGAAGAGGAACTCCATCAGCTCCTGCTCGTCCAGCTCGGCGGCCAGCTCGGGCTTGACCAGGCCACGCTCGACCACCTTGCGCCGCAGCCGCTCCAGGTCCACGCCCCGCCCGTCGTCCTCCACCACCACCGAGAGCATGCCCGCCTGGTGAAAGGCGCACAGGCGCAGCGTGCCGCAGCGCGGCTTGCCGGCGCGCTCGCGCTCCTCGGGCGGCTCGATGCCGTGGTCCACGGCGTTGCGCAGGAGGTGGTTGAGGGGGGTCTCCAGCCGCTCCAGGATCTCCCGGTCCACGAGGGTGGCCTCGCCCTCGATCTGCAGGCGCACCTCCTTGCCGAGGCGCCGGGCCACGTCGCGGACCATGCGGGGCAGGCCCCGCACCCCGTCGCCGAAGGGCCGCATGCGGGTCTGGACGATCTCCTGGCGCAGGCGGGAGCTGAGGCTGCCCACCCGCCGGTCGTAGGACTCCAGGTCGGCGATCTGCTGGGCGAAGATCCGGCGGGCCTCGATGACCTGGCCCTGGGTCTGGCGCAGCAGCTCCTTGAGCTCGGGGCTCACCCCCCGCTCCTGCTCGGCCAGGTCCCGAAGCCGGTCCAGGGCGGTGACCAGGGCGGCGGTGCGCTGCTTGAGGCGGATCATCCCCTCCACGTAGGGGCGCAGCCATCGGGCCTCGATGCTGGCCTGCCCGGCCAGGCCCATGAGACGGTCGAAACGCTCGGTGCTGATGCGCAGCACCTGGGGCGGCCGCCCGCCAGGCGCCTCCCGGGAGCGGTCCCTGGG
>WFXX01000215.1 GCA_015490395.1 Gammaproteobacteria bacterium
GGCGGATCGCCCAGCGGCTCGAAGTACTTGGCGAGGAGGGCCCGTGGCAGGCGCTGCAGAGAGCGCCTGCCGTAGATGCCCTCTCGCGCCCGCGCAAGGGCCTGGGTGTCGATGTCCGAGGCGAGGATCTCCACGTCCACCCGCTCGATGGGCGGCCAGTGCTCCAGCAGCCAGATGGCGATGGAGTAGGGCTCCTCGCCGGTCGAGCAAGGGATGGTCCAGATCCGGATGCTCTCGCCGGGCCGCTTGCGCTCGAGCACCTCGTCCAGCACCGGCCCCACCAGGCAACGGAACTGGTAGTCCTCGCGGAAGAAGTAGGTCTCATTGACCGTCATCAGGTCGATGAGCCGCTGCAGCTCCTCGCCCGAGGCCTGGAAGCGCATGAAGGTGAAGTAGCTGCGGAAGCTCGTGTGCCCCGTGGCGCGCATGCGCTCGATGAGGCGCTTGTCCACGAAGTAGCGCTTGCTGTCCTCGAAGTAGATGCCCGTCTTCCGATAGAAGAAGTCGCGGAAGCGCTCGAAGTCGGCGTCGCTGATCGTAGGCTGCGCGCACGCGCCCGCCGCCGTGGCCCGCACGCTCATGCCCGCGCTTCCTCGATGCGGCGGATCGCCACCTTCGCCGAGAAGGCGATGAAGGGCTCACCAGCGAAGCGCTCGGCCACCGCCCGCAGGGCAGGCAGCTCCTCAGGGCCGCCGATCTCGGCCAGCACGTCGAGGGCCGTGCCCACCACGTTGACGTGGGACTCCCGCCCGAGGAGCTCGGCCAGCCAGCGCGGGGTGTCCGGATGCGGGAGGCTGCGGCAGATGTCCGCGGCGAAGATGCGCATGTCGGGATCGGGGTCGGCCAGCAGGCGTGCCATATGCGGTGCCACCGCTTCCGGCATCCCCTGCAGCACCTCGATGACCGCGTTGCGCAGCGCGGCATCCTCGGAGCGCAGAAGGGGCACGAGCCGCTCGGCCACCGTCTCGCCGCCGATGGCGGCGAGCGCATCGAGCAGGGCCTCCCGCACGGCAGGGTCACGCTCGCGCTCGAGCGCATCGGCAAGCGCATGCGCCGCCTCCGGATGGGCGCTCAGGTCGCGAGCCGCCCACCGCCGCGCCGTCGGATCGGGATCGCTGAGCTGGCGGAGCAGGTCGTCGGGGCTGCGCCCCCGCCGGCGCCTCTCCCGCTCCGGTGCTGCCTGCCCGCTCGGCTCCGTCTTGACCAGGCCCATGGCTCAACCTCCAGCTGCGCGCACCGCGGCCCCGGTGCCCATCACCCAATGGCAGAGCTGCGCGGCGATGCGCTCGCGCGGCAGGATCAGGTCGGCGCCACCGCGCTCGATGAGCTCCCGCGGCATGCCGAAGACCACCGCGCTCTCCTCGGACTCGGCAATGGTGCGACCGCCCCGGCGGTGCAGCTCGGCCATCGCCTCGGCCCCGTCGTAGCCCATCCCGGTGAGCTGGACACCCACCAGGCGCTCCGCCGGGCAGGCCTCGAGGGCGCTTCGCACCATGCGCTCCACGCTCGGATGCCAGAGCAGGGAGGCGTCGGGCTCGGTGGTGACGGCGGCGGTCCGGCCGAGGCGCCGCTGGACCAGCACGTCGGCATCGCCCTGGGCGATGGCGATCTGGCCGGGCTCGAGGGGAAGGGCCCGGGTGACCTCGCGCACCGCGAGGGCGCAGCGGCGGTCCAGCCGCTCGGCGAAGACGCGGGTGAAGCGGGCCGGCATGTGCTGGGCCACCAGCACCGGCCAGGGGAAGTCCTCCGGCAAGGCGGTCAGGATCACCTCCAGGGTGCCCGGCCCGCCGGTGGAGACGCCCACGAGCACCAGGCCGGCCTCACCCGCCCGGCGCGGCGCCGCGTGCCGGCCCGGCGGGCGCGGGGCCGCGGCACGGGCAGCCCGCCCCGGGCGCGGAGAGGGGCCTGCGGCAGGGGCGGCACGCCGGGCCCGGGCGCCGGCCGCCGCCCGCACCTTGGCGCGGATCTCGTCGGCCACCTCGTGCAGGTTCAGGGACACCGTCCCCCCGGGCTTGGCCACGTAGTCCACCGCGCCGAGCTCCAGGGCCTCGAAGGTGGCCAGTGCGCCCTGCTCGGTGAGGGAGGAGACCATCACCACCGGCCGCGGCGACTCGGCCATGATGTGCGCCAGGCAGGTCAGGCCATCCATGCGCGGCATGTTGATGTCGAGGGTCACGACGTCCGGATCGAGCTCGCGGATGCGCTCGAGGGCATCCTCCCCGTCGCGCGCGGTCTCGACCTCGAAGCCCGGCTCGGCGGTGAGGATCTCACGCAGGACCTTGCGCATGAGCGCCGAGTCGTCCACCACCAGGACCTTGATCGCCATGGCAACCTCCCGTACGAGCCCACGGCAGCCGCTCCCGGCCGCCGCGGGCGCCTTCACGCCTCGCCGCAGCCGCTGCCGGCGAGGGCCGCACGCTCGTCGTCGTCCACCAGGGCCTGGGGATCGAGGAGCACGATCATGCGGCCGCTCTCGGCCAGGTTGACCACCCGCCCCATCAGCCGGGCCTGATCCTCGGACAGCCGAGGGGCGGCCTCCACTTGCGCCCGCGGCACGGCGAGCACCTCCGTGACGCTGTCCGTCACGAAGCCGGTGCGCGTGCCGCCGAGGTCCAGCACCAGGATGCGCTGCCGCTCGGTGCGCTCCCCACGCGGCAGCCCGAAGCGTGCCCGCATGTCGAGCACCGGGAGCACCGCGCCGCGCAGATTGACCAGCCCCTCGATCCACGCCGGCGTGCGCGGCACCCGGCTGAGGCGCTCGGGCACTCGGGTGATCTCCTGCACCGCCTCCACGGGCAGCCCATACTCCTCGCCGTCGAGCTGGAAGACGACCAGCTGGACGTCATCCTCGGTCTCAGCGGCCTCCGGCACCAGGCTTTCGGTCTCCATCTCCGCCTCCACCGCGCTCGTTGTCGCCACCTCCGCGAGCCCCCCCATCGCGCCCAGGCGGTGGGGCTCCAGGACCGCCACCAGCCGCCTGCCGCCCTCGAGGCGGCAGAGCTGGCCCACCTCGGCGAGGCCGCCGCCGCGGGCGAGCAGGGCCGGCACCGCCTCGCGCGAGGCCTCCGGGACCCTGAGCACCTCGTGCACCCCGTCCACGACCAGCCCCACGGTAAGCCGCCGTCCGCCCACGGGAAGCGCGGTGACCAGCACCCGCGCGCCATCGGCCGGCGGGGACGCCGGTAGGCCGAGCAGCGCGGCGAGGCTCACCAGGGGCAGGGTGCTGCCCCGCAGGGGCATGAGGCCGAGGGCATGCGGACCGGCCCCGGGCACGGCCTCCAGGTGCTCAGGCAGGCGCACGATCTCGCGCACCTCACCGACGGGGAGCGCCAGCTCCTGGCCCCCGACCCGAAAGGCAACGAGCTGCGCGCCCTCGTCCTCCTCTGCGCCGGTGGCTCCCGCTGGCCCTTCCTCATCTGATACGGCTTCCAGGGTGGGGCCGCTCCCGGCGCCACGGGCGGTCTCCTGGAAGTCGTCCGCCAGCAGCGCATCGAGCGCGAGCACCTGGACCACCGCCCCCTCCGTGCGGACCACGCTCTCGAGCGTGCTCGCCCCCAGGGCCCGTGCCTGCTCGCGCGCGGGCTCGACCGAGGACGCATCGGCCTCCAGCACCCGGCGCACGGCATCGACCATCAGGCCGAGCCGGCTGCCACGATGCTCCAGCACGAGCACGCGCGTGCACGCGCTCGGCGCACGGGGCTCCGCACCCATCAGGCGGCGCAGGTCGAGCACCGGCAGCACGCGCCCGCGGAGATTGGCCAAGCCGAGCAGATAGGCCGGCGCCCGCGGCACCGGCGCCAGCGGGAGCATCCGCACGATCTCGCGCACCGCAGACATGGGGAGGGCCAGCTCCTCCTCGCCGAGGGCGAAGACCACGAGCTGGAGCCCCGGCCCTTCCCGGTTCGGCTCGACAGCGGGTGTGGCCCCGGCCATGGCGGGCTCCGCTGCCTCAGGCCGTCGCGCTCTGGAGCTCGTCGGCCGTGGAGGCGATCTCCTCCACGGCCTGGGCGAGCTCCTGCGTGCCCTGGGCCTGCTCGCGGGCCGCAGCCGCGGCCTGCGCGGTGGCGGTGCTTGCCTCCTCGGCGGCGGCAGCGATCTGCTCCATGCCCTTGCGGGCCTCGCCCACCGCCTGCACGATGTCGCTGGCCGCCTCGAGGATCTCGCGCCCTCCCGCCACCATCTCGTTCAGCATGCCGCGCAGCTCGCCGAAGGCGGCCTCGAGGGCCTCGCCCTTGGCCAGCTCGGCCCGGGCGGCCTCGTGGACGGCGACGAGATCGGCGGCCACCACCTGGGTCTGCTCCTGGATGTCGCGCACCAGGTCCTTGATCTGATCGGCGTTCTCGGCAGCGTCCTGGGCCAGGCCCTGGATGTCGGCCGAGACCACCGCGAAGCCCTTGCCGAACTCGCCGGCGCGCGCCGCCTCCACCGCCCCGTTGACAGCCAGCATGCTGGTCTGGATGGCCACGTTGGAGATGGCGTCGACGATCTTGTCGATGCGACGGTTGGCCCGCTCGAGGGCGCGGATCCCCTCCAGCAGCCTGGCCCCCTCGTCCACCGCGGCGGCGACGCTCCGGATCATGCCCTGTGTGCGCTCGGTCACCGCGCCCATCAGCTCCACCATGGCCTCGCAGGCCTCGAGGGCCTCGCGCGCACGGGTCTCGGACTGCTTCAGCGCCTGCTCGATCTGGCTCACGCCGCCGGCGGCCTCCTCCACCGCCGCCGCCTGCTGGGCGGCGCCCTGGTTGATCTGGTCCACGGCGGTGGAGATCTCGCGGGCCGAGCGGTTGAGCTCCTCGATGGCGGCCGAGAGCTCCTCCGCGCAGGCCGCCACCTCCTCGGCGCTCTTGACCACGTCGGTGCTATTCTTGAGCGCGTCGGCCAGCTCCTCGAGCATCTGGGCGGTGCGCTCGCACTCGGCCAGGGCCTTGGCCTGCTGCTCGAGGCTCTGGAGCGACTCCTGGCAAGCGGCCGACTGCTCCTCGGCCGCCGAGGCGATGTCCTCGGACCCGCGCTGGGCCTCGGAGGCCGCGCGGCTCATCTCCTCCGCGGCGCGGGCCAGGTCTCCGGCGTGCTCTGCCACCTGCGCCATCTCGCGGCGCACCTGCTCGAGCTGTCCGCGCACGGCCTGCCCCTGCTCGGCCTCCTTGGCGGCGGCCTCCGCCGCGCGGCGCACGCCTTCGCCGGTCTCGCGGGCCTTCTCCTGGATGGTCCCCACCAGCTCGCGGATGCTGTTGGCGGTGCGCTCAGCCGTCTCGGCCAAGGAGCGCACCGTGTCCGCCACCACGGCGAAGCCCTTGCCGTGCTTGCCGGCACGGGCGGCCTCGATGGCGGCGTTGAGGGCCAGCAGGTTGGTCTGGTCCGCGATGCGGATGACGGCCTTGACCGCCTCGCCGATGCGCCCCGCCTGCTCCTCGAGGGCGGCCATCTTCTCCGCCGAGCCCTTCTGGCGCTCGGCGCCGGCGACGATGCCATCGACCAGCGAGGCGATGCCTTCGGCCACCTCCGCCACCCGTCGACGCACCGCGTCCGTGCGGCGCTGGGCCAGCCCGGCCACCTCGGCCTGCTTGGCGACGCGGCCGGCGATCTGGGTCATGGCCGCCAGCGACTCTTGGCTGGCGCCCGCCGCCTCCTCGGCGCCGCCGGCGATCTGCTCCATGGCCTTGGAGAGCTCCTCCTGGGCGGCGGCGGACTCGGTGATGGCCGAGGCCAGCTGGGTGGCGGCGGCGCTGATGCGCTCGGCGGCCTGCTGCTGGCGCGCCAGGGTGCGCGCCCGGCGGCGCTTCTCCTCGGCAAGCTGACGCGCCCGGGCGTTATCCGGGCCGCCGCTGGGGCCGCCGGATGCCGCTGACGGTGGTGTCGGCCTGGATGCGTTCTTCAGACCCATCGTGGTTCCTCCCCGCCCTACGTCGGTGGTGGCTGCCGCGGGCGCGATGCGGCAGGCAGCCGTAGCGCGCGCGGCTTTGGGCTTTTAGATCGGCGCGCCCGGGTGGCGCTTGAGCCGGGTGGTCCGACGTCTAGGGCAAGGGGCCGTGACACGGTGCGGGGAGCGAGGATGCCGGAGCGGTTTCCTGGCGGCGTCGGCGACCGGGCGCGCCGGCCGGCAAGGGGCGAGGGCCTGGGGCGGCCGTCCGGCTAGTGGCTCTCCAGCTCGTAGAGGAGGTCGGCCCCCCGCTGCAGGCCGGAGCGGGCCTCCAGGGACCAGAGGCTGCTGAGCCGGTAGCGCAGGACGAAGGTGCTGAAGCGCTCGAAGAGGCCCAGCCCGTAGCTGACGTAGAGCCGCGGGCCCAGATAGCGGCGCAGCACCAGGGCCCCCTGGCCGAAGCCCTCGCCCGTCTCCAAGCGCAGCTCCCCCAGGCCCAGCCGCCGGCCCAGCTGCTCGGCCAGGAGCCCTCCGCCGGCCAGGCCCAGGGCGGTGGCCGCGGCCTGGAGGCGACGGCCCTCGGAGGCGGTGCTGCCCTCGGTGCCATGGCCCAGCACCAGGTAGGAGAGGATCTCGGTCTGGGGCAGGGGCGGCTGGGAGTACAGGGTGGCCCGGGGCCGGCGCAGGCTGCCGGTCAGCCGCACCCCCGCGGTCACCCCCTCGGCCTCGATGCGTCGCACCGCCCGCAGGTCCAGGCCCGGGTCGTCCAGCGGCCCCCCGTAGAAGAGCAGGCGGCCCTCCTCGATGCTCAGCTTCTGGCCGTAGGCCCGGTAGCGGCCCTCGGGGATGCGCAGCACCCCCGCGGCCGAGGCGGGGCGGCCCGGCTCCTCCAGGAGGGCCACCGTGCCCGCCACGCGGGCCTTGAGCCCGTAGCCCTGGAAGCGCACGTCCTCGCCCAGGCGCACCACCAGGCGGACACGCCGCCGCCAGCCCTCCCCCCGAGGCTGGCCGCGGCCGGCCACCACCACGTCCGCCGAGGGCTCCACGGCCAGGGCCATCCGCTCCGGCCGCAGGCGGGCCCGGGGCACCTCCAGCTCCCCCTCCAGGGCGAGCTCCCGGCCCCGGAGCCCCAGGCGCAGGTCCGGGCTGGCGTGGAGCTCCAGCTCGGGCAGGCGGGCCAGGAGCACCCGCCGGCCCCGGAGCCGCAGCCGGGCCTCGGGCGGGCCGGGCCCCCAGCGGCCCTCGCCCTCCAGGCGCAGGAGCCCCTCGGAGCGCAGGCGGCCCCGCAACAGCAGGCGCCCGTCGCCCGGGGCCTCCAGGGCGAGCCGCGCCTCGCTCACCCGGATGCCCAGGCCGGGCAGGCCGGCGGCGCCCCCCTCCAGCCGGAGCCGCCCCCTGAGGCGGGGGGCGCCCACGCGGCCCTCCAGGGCCAGCCGGCCCTCCAGCCCGCCGCGGGGGTCCTCCAGCTCCGGCAGGAAGGGGGCCAGGAGGCCGAGATCCCGGAGCGCCACCTCCGCCCGGCCCGAGAGGGGCACCTCCCGCCAGCTCTGGATGGCCGGGCCCAGGGGCGGCGGCAGGCCGGGGCGGGGCGCGCTCAGCTCCAGCGCCAGCCGCCCGGCCCCCTCCGCCAGCGCCGCCCGTACCTCGAGCCCCAGGCCTGGCTCCTCCAGGGCCGCCGAGGCCCGGGCCTCCCGCCAGGCCAGGCGGAAGGGCGTCCCGTCGGGGGCGGAGCCGCTCAAGGCGCCGGGGCCTAGGCGCAGGACCAGCCGACCCGCGGGGTCCCCGGGGCCGGCGGCCAGATAGACATCTACCCTGCCTTGACCCTCCAAGCGCCAAGCGGTCGGGAGGAGGGGCTGCAGGCGGGCCAGGGGCAGCCCCCGGCCCTACAGGGAGGCCTCCCAGCGC
>WFXX01000216.1 GCA_015490395.1 Gammaproteobacteria bacterium
CCCGGGGCCCTCTCACGGGGGCACATGCCGCTGCGGCGGATCCACCGTATCATACCGCGACGGGGGATTGTCGCCCTCCCCACACGGACCACGGCCGCCGCGGGCAGTTCCCGCCAGGAGGACCCTTGCGCTACGACCTGCATAGCCACTCCACAGCCTCCGACGGCACCCTGACGCCGGCGGAGCTGGTGGCCCACTTGGCTGCTTGCCGGGTGGACGTGATGGCCCTGACCGACCACGATACCACCGCGGGGGTCGCGGAGGCGGCGGCCGCCGCGGCGCGCCTGGGTCTGGGCTTCGTCCCAGGGGTGGAGGTTTCCGTGACGTGGCGTGGGCAGGTGATCCACGTGCTGGGGCTGGGAGTGGATCCGCAAGAGCGGACCCTGCGCGCGGGCTTGGCGCGGCTCCAGGCCGAGCGGGCCGAGCGCGGCCGACGCATGGGGAGGCGGCTGGAGCGGGCGGGGGCGCCTCCTGGGGTCTACGCAGCCGCTTGCCGCTTGGCGGGAGGTGGCGCCCCCGGTCGATGCCACTTCGCCCGAGCCCTGGTGGAGCAAGGGCTGGCCCGGGACGCCCGAGAGGCCTTCCGCCGCTTTCTCAAGCGGGGGCGTCCCGGCTACGTGGCCGGGCGCTGGGCGGACCTGGAGGAGGCGGTGGCCTGGATCCGGGCCGCGGGGGGCGCCCCGGTGCTGGCCCATCCCCTGCGCTACGGGCTCTCCAGCGCCGCCCTGGAGCAGCTGGTGGCAGCCTTCCGTGAGGCTGGGGGGGAGGCCCTGGAGGTGGTCTCCGGGCCCATGCCGCCAGGGCAGGCTGAGCGCCTGGCCCGCTTGGCCTCCCGCCATGGCCTCGCCGGCACGGTGGGCTCGGACTTCCACGGCTCCGGGGCCTCACTGGGGGATCCCTCCCGCTTGCCCGGCCTGCCGGCACCCTGCCGGCCGCTCTGGGCCTCGCGGGGCTGGACCGCCCCTGCGCGGACCGCGGCCGTGGTGGCCACCGGGGTGGGGTGAGGCCGTGGGCCGGCTGCTGACGGTCCACCCGCGGCACCCCCAGCCGCGGCGGGTGGTGCAGGCGGTGGCGGTGCTGCGCCAAGGGGGCGTGGTGGTCTACCCTACGGACTCCACCTACGCCTTGGGCTGCGCCCTGGAGGCTCGGGAGGCGGTGGAGCGGATCCGGGCCATCCGCGGCCTGCCGCCCTCCCACCTGCTGACCCTGGTGTGCCGGGACCTCTCGGAGCTGGGGACTTATGCCCACGTGGACAACGCCGTCTATCGCCTCCTCAAGGCCCTCACCCCGGGGCCCTACACCTTCATCCTCAAGGCCACCCGGCAGGTGCCGCGGCGCTTCTTGCACCCCAGGCGCAAGACCATCGGGCTGCGGGTGCCGGGTCATCCCGTGGCCCAGGCGCTCCTGGAGGCCCTGGGGGAGCCCCTGATGAGCACCACCCTCCAGCTCCCGGGCGCGGAGGAGCCCCTCATCGACCCGTGGGAAATCCGGCAGCGGCTGGACCGGCAGGTGGACCTGGTGCTGGACGCGGGCCCCGGGGGCACCGAGCCCACGACGGTGGTGGACCTCAGCGGGCCGGAGCCGAAGCTGCTGCGGGTGGGGTTGGGCGCCACGGAGCCTTTCCGGTGAGCGGGCGGGGACGGTTCGTGGCCGCCAGGGAAGCGGGTATACTGCACCGATGCCGGAGTTCAACCTGATCCAGAAGCTGGCGGTCTGGGCCCTGCCCGTGCTGTTCGCCATCACCCTGCACGAGGTGGCCCACGGGTGGATGGCGCGCCGCCTGGGGGACCCCACCGCCATGATGCTGGGGCGCCTCTCCCTGAACCCCCTCCGGCACATCGACCCCATTGGAACCGTGCTGGTGCCGGCCCTGCTGCTGGCCCTGGGGGGGGTGATCTTCGGCTGGGCCAAGCCCGTGCCGGTGACCTGGGAGAACCTGCGCCATCCCCGCCGGGACATGGCCCTCGTGGGGCTGGCGGGTCCTGTGGCCAACCTGCTCATGGCCGTGGCCTGGGCGTTGCTGCTTAAGCTGAGCTTCGCCCTCTCGGCCCAGGGGCTGGAGTGGGTGGCCGTGCCCCTGGCCTACATGGCCGCGGCGGGGATCACCATCAACGTGATCCTGATGGCCCTGAACCTGCTGCCCTTGCCGCCCCTGGACGGCAGCCGGGTGGTAGCCGGCTTCCTGCCGCCGCGGTGGGCCGAGGCCTACGGGCGCATCGAGCCCTACGGCTTCCTGATCCTGCTGACCTTGCTGGTCACGGGGATCTTGGGGCGCGTCCTCTGGCCGCTGGTGCAGGGCGTGGAGGGGGTCCTTTACCGAGCGCTGGGCCTGTGAGGAGGCGCCGCGGGCGGCGGCGCGCGCTGGAGGGAGCGAGGAGGACGTGGCGAGCCAACCGGAACGGGTGCTGTCGGGGATGCGGCCCACCGGCCGCCTGCACCTGGGTCACTACCACGGGGTGCTGAAGAACTGGCTGCGCTTGCAGCACGAGTATGAGTGCTTCTTCTTCGTGGCCGATTGGCACGCCCTCACCACCGACTACGAGGATCCCGGTCCCCTGGCCGGCTACGTACACGAGATGCTGGTGGACTGGCTGGCGGTGGGCATCAGCCCCAAGAGCGCCACGGTGTTCGTGCAGTCCCGCGTCCCGGAGCACGCCGAGCTGCACCTGCTCTTGTCCATGATCACTCCCCTGGGCTGGCTGGAGCGCGTGCCCAGCTACAAGGATCAGCAGGAGCAGCTCAAGGAGAAGGACCTGGCCACCTACGGCTTTCTGGGATATCCCCTGTTGCAGGCTGCAGATATCCTGATCTACAAGGCGAGCCGGGTGCCGGTGGGCGAGGACCAGGTCCCCCACATCGAGCTGGCCCGGGAGGTGGCTCGGCGCTTCAACCACCTCTATGGGGGCGAGCCGGGCTTCGCCGAGAAGGCCGAGGAGGCCGTGGACCGCATGGGCAAGCGGCAGGCGCGGCTGTACCGGGAGCTCAGGCGTCGCTTCCAGGAGCAGGGTGACCGGGAGGCCCTGGAGCGGGCCCGCGCCCTGCTGGAGGCGCAGCAGAACCTCACCTTCGCCGACAAGGAGCGTCTCTTCGGCTATCTGGAGGGGCACGCTCGGCAGGTGCTGCCCGAGCCCCACCCTCTGCTGACCCCTACCGCCAAGATGCCCGGGCTGGACGGACGCAAGATGTCCAAGTCCTACGGCAACACCATCGCCCTGCGGGATCCGCCCGAGGAGGTGGCCCGCAAGCTGCGCACCATGCCCACGGACCCGGCCCGGGTGCGGCGCACCGATCCGGGCAATCCCGAGCGGTGCCCGGTCTGGGGCTTCCACCAGGTCTACTCCGACGAGGAGACCCGGCGCTGGGTGGTGGAGGGTTGCACCACGGCGGGCATCGGCTGCCTGGAGTGCAAGCAGCGCATCGTGGACGCGGTGTTGGCCGAGCTGCGGCCCATCCAGGGGCGCATCCTGGAGCTGGAGGGTGATCCTGCCTTGGTGCGCACGGTGGTGGAGGAGGGCTGCGAGCGGGCCCGAGACGTGGCCCGGGAGACCATGGAGGAGGTCCGCCAGGTCATGGGGCTCGCATGAAGCCTCCTGCGCCCGTGGCAGGGGGCCTCGTATGAGTGGGGGCACCGGCAGGCCGGCAGTGGGGGCGGCGCCGCGCCAGGGCGTGACCGGGGAGGCCGCTCTGGGAGCGGGCGGCCCGACGGCCGTCCCGCCCGAGACCGCCGCGCCCGTCGAGCCCATCGCGGTGGTGCGGGGCGAGCCCCTCCTGGAGCCGCCCAAGGACCTCTACATCCCACCCGATGCCCTGGAGGTGATCCTGGAGGCCTTCGAGGGCCCCCTGGACCTGCTCCTGTACCTGATCCGGCGCCAGAACCTGGACATCCTGGACATCCCCATCGCCGAGATCACCCGCCAGTACATCGCCTACATCGAGATGATGCGCGGGCTGCGCCTGGAGCTGGCCGCCGACTACCTGGTCATGGCCGCGGTGCTGGCCGAGATCAAGTCCCGGATGCTGCTGCCGCGCCCAGCGCCCGAGGAGGGCGAGGAGGAGGACCCGCGGGCCGAGCTGGTGCGCCGGCTCCAGGAGTACGAGCGCTTCCGCCGGGCCGCGGAGGCGCTCGATGCCCTGCCGCGCATGGAGCGGGACCACTTTCCGGCTCGTGCTGAGCCCCCAGAGGCCGGCCCGCCGCCCTTGCCCCGGGCCACCTTGCGGGAGCTGCTCCTGGCCCTGCAGGAGGTGATGCGGCGGGCCGCCCAGCGGGCCCGCCACCACGTGACGCTGGAGCCGCTGTCGGTGCGCGAGCGCATGAGCGAGATCCTAGCCGTGCTGGCCCCGGGGCGCTTCGTGCCCTTTCAGGCCCTCTTCCGGCCCGAGGAGGGCCGGCTGGGGGCGGTGGTGACCTTCCTGGCCCTGCTGGAGCTGGTGCGCGAGTCCCTGGCCGAGGTGGTGCAGCGCGAGCCCTTCGGGCCCATCTATCTCACCGCGCCCCGGGGCGCGCCGGAGGAGGCCGATGGACCGGGAGCAGCTTAAGCGCATTGTGGAGGCCGCCCTCCTGGCGGCGGACCGGCCCCTCTCCCTGGACCGCCTCCTGGGCCTTTTTCCAGAGCCGGAGCGGCCCTCGCGGGAACTGCTGCGCGCCCTGCTTGCCGAGCTGGCCGAGGCCTGCGCCGGCCGGGGCGTGGAGCTCAAGGAGGTGGCCAGCGGCTGGCGCTACCAGGTGCGCCGGGAGCTGGCCCCCTGGGTGGGGCGGCTCTTCGAGGAGCGGCCGCCCCGCTACTCTCGGGCCCTCCTGGAGACCCTGGCCCTCATCGCCTACCGTCAGCCCATCACCCGCGCCGAGATCGAGGAGGTCCGGGGGGTGGCGGTCAGCTCCCACATCATTCGCACCCTGCTGGAGCGGGAGTGGATCCGGGTGGTGGGCCACAAGGAGGTCCCCGGGCGGCCGGCTCTCTACGGCACCACCCGCCAGTTCCTGGACCACTTCGGGCTCAGGAGCCTGGGGGAGCTGCCGCCCCTGGCGGAGCTGGTTGATCCGCCGCCCGAGGCGGCCGGGGCCCTGCCCCCGGAGGAGGGGAGCAAGGCGCCCGAGGACGGCGAGGAGAAAAGGTCCGGACCCGGAGCCACGCTGCATTAAAACGCCATGGCCGAGCGCCTGCAGAAGCTGCTGGCGCGGGCGGGCCACGGCTCGCGTCGGGAGGTGGAGGCCTGGATCCGGGCCGGCCGGCTCACCGTCAACGGCCGCCCCGCCCGGCTGGGGGAGCGGGCCACGCCCCGGGACCGCATTTGCCTGGACGGGCGTCCCCTCTCCCTGGGGCCTGCAGAGCCCGCGCCAGCTGGCTATCTCTACCACAAGCCCGCCGGGCGGGTGTGCAGCCGCCGCGATCCCCAGGGCCGGCCCACGGTCTTCGAGGCCCTGCCGCCCCCGCCAGGGGGCGGGCGCTGGGTGATGGTGGGGCGGCTGGACGTGCCTACCCTGGGCCTGCTGCTCTTCGTCACCGACGGGGCCCTGGCCCACCGGCTCATGCATCCGAGCTCGGGGATCGCCCGGGAGTACGCCGTGCGGGTGCGGGGCCGGCCCGGGGAGGAGGCCTTGCGCCGCCTGCGCCAGGGCGTGGTCCTGGAGGAGGGCCCGGCCCGCTTCGAGGAGGTGGCCTGGGCCGGCGGTCGGGGGAGCAACCAGTGGTTCCGGGTCCTGTTGCGCGAGGGTCGCTACCGGGAGGTGCGCCGCCTTTGGGAGGCGGTGGGCCATCCCGTCAGCCGACTCATCCGGGTGCGCTTCGGCCCCCTGCGCCTGCCCCCCGGGCTGCCGGCGGGCAAGGGGAGCCTCCTCACCCCCGGTGAGCTGGCCCAACTTTACCAGGCCGCGGGTCTGACGGTCCCGGCAACCTTGCGCCCGCGGCGCGACGCCCGGTGGCGGCGGACAGCCCCGTGAGCCGAGCTTCGGGCCGATCCCTGGGCGTGGCGGAGCTGCAGCGCCGGCTCCTGGCGGCCTACGGACCCCAGGGCTGGTGGCCGGCCCGGGAGCCCTTCGAGGTGATGGTGGGCGCGGTGCTGACCCAGAACACGGCCTGGAGCAACGTGGAGCGGGCCATCGCGCGCCTGCGCCGGGCCCAGGCCCTCGATCCCCGCCGCCTGGCCGAGGCCCCCCTGAGGCAGGTGGCGGCCTGGATCCGTCCCGCCGGCTACTTCAACGTCAAGGCCCGCCGCCTGCAGGCCTATTGCCGCTGGTACCTGGAGCAGGGAGAGCTAGCGGGGCTGCGGCGCCTGCCCACCGGGGAGCTGCGCCGGCGGCTGCTCACGGTGCATGGCATCGGTCCGGAGACGGCCGACGACATCCTGCTCTATGCCTTGGGGCGGCCGGTGTTCGTGGTGGATGCCTACACC
>WFXX01000217.1 GCA_015490395.1 Gammaproteobacteria bacterium
GCGGACGCGCTGCTGGAGCACCGCTTCCGCACCGGCGCCCCCTGGGGAGCCTACGCCATCCTCTACCGGAGCAACCACCAGGCCCGGGCCTTCGAGCGGGCCCTGAGGGAGCGGGACGTGCCCTACCGCCTCAGCGGCGGCACCTCCTTCTTCGACCGCACCGAGGTCAAGGACGTGCTGGCCTACCTGCGCCTGCTGGTCAACCCCGACGACGACGCGGCCTTCCTGCGGGTGGTGAACACCCCCCGCCGGGAGCTGGGGGCGGCCACCGTGGAGGCCCTGGGGCGCTACGCCCGGGAGAGGGACGTGGGCCTGCTCACCGCCTGCCTGGAGGTGGGGCTGGAGGCCCGTGTGGGGCGCCGGGGGGCGGCGCGGCTGCGCCGCTTCGCCGAATGGATCACCGGCCTGGGACGCGAGAGCGCCGACCCGGTGGCCCTGGTGGAGCGGCTGCTGGAGGAGGCCGGCTACGAGGCCTGGCTGCGGGAGGAGGCCCGGGACGAGCGGGCCGCCGAGCGGCGCTGGGCCAACGTGCGGGAGCTGGTGGGCTGGCTGGCTCGGCTCCGGGACCGGGCCGAGGGGGAGGCGGACCTCCAGGAGCTGGTGGCCCGCCTCTGCCTGCTGGGCCGTCTGGACCGGGAGGAGGACGAGGGCGGGGCCCAGGCGGTGCAGCTCGCCACCCTGCACGCCGCCAAGGGGCTGGAGTTCGACCACGTTTACATCGCCGGCCTGGAGGAGGGGCTGCTGCCCCATCGCAGCGCCGTGGAGCAGGGCACCGTGGAGGAGGAGCGGCGCCTGCTCTATGTGGGCATCACCCGGGCCCGGCGCACCCTCACCCTGAGCTACGCCCGCCGTCGGGGACGCCGTGGCGCGGAGGCCGAGCCGGAGCCCAGCCGCTTCCTGCAGGAGCTGCCCCCGGAGGATCTGTGCTGGGAGCGTGCGGGAGCCCCAGACCCGCAAGCGGCTCGGGAGCGGGGGCGGGCCTACCTGGCCCTGCTGCGCCAGCGGCTGACCGGCTGAAGGGCGGGCGCCACCTCCCGGGCCCGCCCTCCCGCGCTCTCAGCCGGAGGTCCGGCCCCGCTGCCTTGGGGCCCACATGGAGCGGCCCTTGCCGGCGGCGCGGGCGTTGAGCTCCTCCACGAACGCCTGGGCGTGGCGGGTCACCTGCTGCACGGTGCCGCGCCGGTGGCCCACGATGGTGCGCTCACCCCACTCGATGACATAGCGGCACCAGGGACCGCCGCCCTGCACCCCCTCGGGGGGGGCGGCCTGCTCCACGCTGCGGACGCGGTAGCGGATCTCGCTCATGAATAGCTGCTCAGCGGGATGGATGCCCAAAAGCCCCGGAAGGCGGGAGGAGGCCCGCGGCGATGAGGCCGGCGTGAACGCGCCCGGGGCTCCCCCCCACGCCCGGGCGCCAGGCCGAAGGCCCTCCACGAGGGAGGCTATAGCTTAACGCCGCAAGGGTCCTGAACGCCAGGGGCGCGCCTCAGCCCTGGGAGGCCGCCGCCCGAGCCGGGCGCAGGATGAGCCCCCCCGGGGCGTGCCGGTGCACCCGCAGCCCGAAGGGGGCGCAGGCCCGCTGCAGGGCCCGCTGGATCCAGCGGGCCTCTCCCGGCTGGGCCCGCTCCAGGCGGAAGCGGCGCAGCCGGGTGGGAGTCATGGTCAGGCGCAGCAGCCGCCCGTCCGCCCGCGCGAGGGTGGCGAAGTACATCAGCCCCAGGTCGCTGCGGTAGACACGGTGCCCGCCGATGCCCTCGTAGTCGTTGATGAGATCCCCGCAGCCGTAGAGGATCAGGCGGCCCCGGTGCAGCTCCATGCCCTTGGGATGGTGGGAGGAGTGGCCGTGGACCAGGGCCACGTCCCCCTCCTCCACCAGCAGGCGGGCGAAGCGGCGCTGGGCCGGGGTGACCGTGTAGCCCCAGTTGCCCCCCCAGTGGATGGACAGCAGCACCAAGTCGCCCGGCTCTCGCCAGCGCGCCATGTGGCGGACCAACCGGCGGGCCTCGACCTCGGAGAGGTCCTCCAGCAGATGCACTCCGGGGCGGCCCGGGCCGGCGGCCCAGTGGGGCGGGATGCCGCTGTCGGCCGTGCCGCAGGCGAAGAACAGCAGCCGCCCTCCGCCCGGCAGGGCGAGCACCGCCGGGGCGGCGGCCTCCTCCAGATCCATGCCCGCCCCGGCCCGGGCGATGCCCAGCCCCTCCAGAGTGCGCAGGGTCTCCTCCAGCCCGGCGGGCCCCCAGTCCAGGACATGGTTGTTGGCCAGGCTGCAGAGCTGCACCCCTGCCACCTGGAGCACCGCGGCGTTCTCGGGGCTTATCCGGTAGTTGATCCCCTTGGGCTCCCAGCTCCCGTCGCAGGTGACGGCCGTCTCCAGGTTCACCACCCGCAGGTCCGGCCGGCGACGCTCCAGCTCC
>WFXX01000218.1 GCA_015490395.1 Gammaproteobacteria bacterium
CCACGTGGAGGTGGGGGAGACGGTGCGGGTGGGCGATCCCCTCATGACCGGCCTGTCCCTGGCGCGGCTGCGGGTGCGGGTGGAGCTGCCCCAATCCTTCGTGGCGGCGGTCCGGGCCCGGCGGGAGGCCCGGGTGCTGCTGCCCGGGGATCCCCCCCGGGAGGTCCCTGCCGAGGGGCTGACCTTCTTCCCCCTGGCCGACGAGCGCAGCCACACCTTCCGAGCCCGCGTGGCCCTCCCCGAGGGCCTGCAAGGGGTGTGGCCGGGCACCTTCGTCAAGGTGGCCTTTCGCACCGGCACCGAGCGCCGTCTGATGGTGCCCCGGCGGGCGGTGGTGCGCCGCAGCGAGGTCACGGGCGTGTACGTGGTGGGCCCGGGGGGGCGCGTGGCGCTGAGGCAGGTGCGCCTGGGCCGGCGCGTAGGCGAGATGGTGGAGGTGCTGGCCGGGCTGCGGGCCGGCGAGCGGGTGGCTCTGGACCCGGTGCGGGCCATGGCGCTGGCCAGGGCCGGCATCGGCGACGGGGAGGGTCGGTGATGGAGCGTTCCGAGGTCGCCCTGGGGCCCTCCGGCCGCCTGGCCCGACGCTTCCTCGATTCCGAGCTCACCCCCCTGCTGGCCCTCCTGGGCCTGCTCCTGGGGGTCTTCGCCGTGCTGGTCACCCCCAAGGAGGAGGAGCCCCAGATCGACGTCACCTTCGCCAACGTCTTCATCCCCTTCCCGGGGGCCACGGCGGCGGAGGTGGAGCGGCTGGTGGCCGGGCCTGCTGAGCAGGTGCTCTCCGAGATTGAAGGGGTGAAGCACGTCTACTCGGTCTCCCGCCCAGGCATGGCCGTGCTCACCGTGCGCTTCGAGGTGGGGGTGCCACGCACCGAGGCCATTGTGCGCCTCTACAACCAGGTCTACTCCCACGCCGACTGGCTCCCCCCCGGGCTGGGCGTGGGCCGGCCCCTGGTGCGGCCCATGGGCATCGACGACGTGCCCATCCTCACCCTCACCTTGTGGACAGCGGATCCCGAGCGGGGAGGCTACGAGCTGGCCAAGGTGGCCCACGCCATCGAGGCCCAGCTCAAGCGGGTGCCCGGCACCCGTCAGGTCTACACCGTGGGCGGGGTGCGGGACGTGGTGCACGTGCGCCTGGACCCGGTGCGCCTGGCCGGCTACGGCATCGCCCTGGAGGAGCTGCGTGCCGCCTTGCTGCGGGCCAACGTGGCCCGGGAGGCCGGGTCCCTGGTGGACGAGGATCGCGAGACCACCGTGCGTGCCGGCACCCTGCTGGCCGAGGCCCGGGAGGTGGCCGCCCTGGTGGTGGGGCTGCACGAGGGGCGGCCGGTGTACCTGCGGGACGTGGCCGAGGTGACCCGCGGCCCCGAGGACCCGCGCCAGTATGTGTGGCTGGGCACGGGGCCGGCGGCGGACCGGCTGGGCCTGCCTGCCGGGGGGGAATATCCGGCGGTGACGGTGGCGGTGGCCAAGCAGCCCGGGACCAACGCCGTCACCATCGCCGAGCGGGTGCTGGAGCGCCTGGAGCAGCTCCGGGGGACCTACATCCCCGAGGGGGTGGAGGTCACCGTCACCCGCAACTACGGGCGCACCGCCTCCGACAAGGCCGCCCAGCTCATCGGCAAGCTGGTCTTCGCCACGGCCACGGTGGTGCTGCTGGTGCTGGCCACCCTGGGCTGGCGCGAGGCGGTGGTGGTGGGCTCGGCGGTGGTGATCACCCTGGCCGTGACCCTCTTCGCCTCTTGGGCCTGGGGCTTCACCATCAACCGCGTCTCCCTCTTCGCCCTGATCTTCTCCATCGGCATCCTGGTGGACGATGCCATCGTGGTGGTGGAGAACGTGCACCGCCACATGCGCCTGGGCGACCTGCCGCTGCGGCGGGCCATCCCCGCGGCGGTGGACGAGGTGGGCGGGCCCACCATCCTGGCCACCTTCACCGTCATCGCCGCCTTGCTGCCCATGGCTTTTGTCAGCGGTCTGATGGGGCCCTACATGAGCCCCATCCCCATCAACGCCAGCATGGGCATGCTCATCTCCCTCTTGGTGGCCTTCGTGGTCACCCCCTGGTTCTGCCACCGGCTGCTGCGTCGTCACCGGGCGGCGGCCCGGTGACGACGCAGCAGCCGGTGGC
>WFXX01000219.1 GCA_015490395.1 Gammaproteobacteria bacterium
ATGACGGCCTTGGGCGATATCGGCTTCCTCAGCTTCGCCACCGCGACGCTGGCCCATCTCTTTCTGGCTGTCATCCTGCTCACCAGCTGGCGGGGGCGCCTGCAGGGGGCCCTGCTGGCGGCGGCGGTGTCCCTGACCGCCCTCTGGGCCGCGCTGGCCGCGGCCCTCCAGGCCGGGTTGCCCTCGGCCTGGGTGCCGGCCGAAGGGTTGCTGGAGCTGGCCTCGCGGGGGCTGTGGCTGGCCTTCCTGCTGCGGCTGCTCAGCCCTCGGACGAGCCTGCTGCGGGGCCGCGTCCGCCATCTGGCCGTGGCCGCCCTGGTCACCGGCCTGGTGCAGGCCGCGCTCGTGGCCGCGCCGTGGGCGGGCCAGCCCGGCCTGGGCCGGCTGGAGGCGCTGGACCTGCGCCTGCTGGGCTTCCTGCTCCTGGCGGTGATCGGTCTGGTAGCGGTGGAGCAGCTCTACCGCAACACCCCCCCCGAGCGGCGCTGGGGCATCAAGTTCCTGTGCCTGGGCGTGGGCGGGCTGTTCGCCTACGACTTCTTCCTGTATGCTGACGCCCTGCTCTTCCAGCGCATCGATCCGCACCTCTGGGACGCCCGTGGGCTGGTGGACGCCCTGGCCGCCCCCCTGCTGGCGGTGGCCGCGGCCCGCAACCCTCAGTGGTCCTTGGACGTCTTCGTCTCCCGCCGCATGGTCCTCCACGGGGTGGCCCTCACCGGGGCGGGGCTCTACCTGCTGGCCATGGCCGCCGCAGGAAGCTACATCCGGTACTGGGGGGGGAGCTGGGGGCGAGTCTTCCAGGTGGCCTTCCTGGCCGGCGCGGCCCTGCTGCTGCTGGCCCTGCTGGGCTCGGGCAGCCTGCGGGCGCGGTTGCGGGTCTTCCTGGACAAGCATTTCTTCAGCTACCGCTACGACTACCGCGAGGAGTGGCTGCGCCTGACCCGGGCCCTGGCGGCCGACGGGGATGGGCGCTCGCTGCCCGAGCGGGCCGTGGCGGCCCTGGCCGGGATCGTCGAGTGCGCCGCCGGGGCCCTCTGGCTGCGCGAGGGCGAGGAGGGCTTCGTGCCCCGGGCCTGGTGGAACGTGGCCCCCGTGGCGGGGGCCGTGGAGCCCGGGGACGGTCCGTTGGCGGCCTTCCTGGCCCGGCGGGGCTGGGTGGTGGACCTGCGTGACCTGGCCGCCCGGCCCCGCCGATACGGCGGCCTGGTGGTGCCGCCCTGGCTGGAGGCGGTGCCCGAGGCCTGGCTGGTGGTGCCCCTCTTCCACCGCGAGGTGCTGCTGGGCTTCGTGGTGCTGGCTCGCCCCCGCGCCCCCCGGGAGCTCAACTGGGAGGACTACGACCTGCTGCGCACCGCCGGCCGGCAGGTGGCCAGCCACCTGGCCCAGGAGCAGGCCTCCGAGGCCCTGGCCCAGGCCCGTCAGATGGAGGCCTTCGGCCGGCTCTCGGCCTTCGTGATGCACGACCTCAAGAACGTGGCCGCCCAGCTCCGGCTGGTGGTCTCCAATGCCGAGCGCCACCTGGGCAATCCGGCCTTCGTGGAGGATGCCATCAGGACCGTGAGCCATGCGGCCGACAAGATGGAGCGGCTGTTGGCCCAGCTGCGCGCGGGGCGAGAGGCGGCCCAGGAGACGCCGGTGCGGGTGGACCTGGAGGCGGTGCTGGCCCGGGTGGCCGAGCAGGCCCGCACGCGGCGGCCGGTGCCGGAGGTGGAGGTGCGCGACGGGGGCCTGCAGGTGCTGGCGCCTGCCGAGCGCCTGGCCGATGTGCTCGGGCATCTGGTGCAGAACGCCCAGGAGGCTACCCCTCCCGATGGCCGCGTGACGCTGCGCCTGATGCGCGAGGGCCAGGAGGCCGTGATCGAGGTGGAGGACACCGGATGCGGCATGGACGAGGCCTTCGTGCGCGAGCGGCTCTTCAGGCCCTTCGACTCCACCAAGGGGCGTGAGGGCATGGGCATCGGCGCCTTCCAGGCCCGCAGCGTCGTCCAGGGCTGCGGCGGCCGGCTGGAGGTGCGCAGCCGTCCCGGCGAGGGCACCCTGTTCCGCATCCGCCTGCCCCTGGTCGGCTTCTCGGCCCGGCGGGCGGCGCAGGGGTGAGAGGAGGGAGCAGCATGGCCGAGAAGGCGCCGGCGCTGCTGGTGGTGGAGGATGACCCGGGGATCCAGAGCCAGCTCCGCTGGGGGCTGGACGAGTTCAACGTGGTGGTGGCCGGAGACCGGGAGCAGGCCCTGGCGGAGCTGCGCCGGCACGCCCCCCCGGTGGTGACCTTGGACCTGGGGCTGCCGCCGGACCCCAACGGGGCCTCCGAGGGGCTCCGGGCCCTGGGGGAGATCCTGGAGACCGCCCCCGAGACCAAGGTCATCGTGGTCTCGGGCAACGACGACCGGGCTAACGCGGTGCGGGCTGTAGGCCTGGGGGCCTACGACTTCTACCAGAAGCCCATCGACCTGGAGGTGCTGAAGCTCATCATCCAGCGGGCCTACCACGTCCACCGCTTGGAGCAGGAGAACCGGCGCCTGCAGGGCGAGAGCGGTTCTCCCTTCGAGGGTCTGGTGGCCTCGAGTCCCCAGATGCTGCGGGTCTGCCGCATGGTGGAGAAGGTGGCCCCCACCGAGGCCACCGTGCTGCTGCTGGGCGAGAGCGGCACTGGCAAGGAGGTTCTGGCACGGGCCCTGCATGCTCTCAGCCCCCGCGCCAAGGGGCCCTTTGTGGCCCTCAACTGCGCCGCCATCCCCGACACCCTCCTCGAGAGCGAGCTCTTCGGCTACGAGAAGGGGGCCTTCACCGGCGCGGCCCGCCAGACCAAGGGCAAGATCGAGTATGCCGACGGTGGCACGCTGTTCCTGGACGAGATCGGCGACCTGCCCCAGCCGCTGCAGGTCAAGCTGCTGCGCTTCCTCCAGGAGCGGGTCATCGAGCGCCTGGGGGGGCGGACCGCGATCCCCGTGGACGTGCGGGTGGTCTGCGCCACCAACCAGGACCTGGAGGCCCTCATGAGCGAGGGTCGCTTCCGGGAGGACCTCTACTACCGCATCAACGAGATCGCCATCCGCATCCCCCCCCTGCGCGAGCGCGAGGGGGACGCGGTGGTCCTGGCCCGGGCCTTCTTCCAGCGCTTCGCCGCGGGCCGCGGTGGCCGGCGCCTGCGCGGCTTCAGCCCCGAGGCCCTCGCGGCCATCGAGGCCTATGACTGGCCGGGCAACGTGCGCGAGCTCGAGAACAAGGTCAAGCGGGCGGTGATCATGGCCGATGGCCCCTTGGTGACCCCGGAGGACCTGGAGCTGCCCGAGGCCGGGGCGGGCCGCATGCCCGAGCTCAACCTCCGGACCGTCCGGGACAAGGCCGAGCGCGCAGCCCTGGAGCGGGCCCTGCGCCTGCACGAGGGCAATATCTCTCAGGCCGCCGAGGCCCTGGGGGTGAGCCGGCCCACCCTGTACGACCTGATGCGCAAGCACGGGCTGCGGCACTGAGCCGGGTCCGGAAACCGAGGACCACAGCAAGGAGCATCGTCGCATGGCAGGCAAGGCGCACTCGCGCGTCCCGGGCCCGGTCGCGGCCTGGCTGGGCGCGCTGCTCTTTGGGCTGGCCACGGCGGCCGGCGCCGCCTCCTACCTGGAGGAGGCACGCTCCTACCTGGAGCAGGGGCGGCTGCGGGCCGCGGTCATCCAGCTCAAGAACGCCCTGCAGGAGAATCCGCGCTCGGCCGAGGCCCGGTTGCTCCTGGCCCAGGCCTACCTGGCCCAGGGCCAGGTGGAGGCCGCCCGCCTGGAGGCCCGCAAGGCCCGCGAGCTGGGGGCCGACCCGGCGGAGGTGGCCCTCTTGCTGGGCCGCGCTGCCCTCCTGGCCGGCCAGCCCGCCGAGGTGGAGGAGGCGGTCCGGCAGGTAGGCGGGGGGGCTTCGGCTGAGCAGCGCGCCCGCGCCCTGGCCCTTCAGGGCGAGGCCCGCCTGGCCCAGGGGCGCCTGGAGGAGGCCGCTGAGGCCTTTCGCGAGGCCCTGGCGCTGAGCCCCGGCCTCCTGGAGGCCCAGCTCGGGCAGGTGCGCCTGGCCCTGCGCCGCCAGAGGGCCGAGGAGGCTCGGCGGCTGCTCCGCCCGCTCCTGGCTCGGCATCCCCGCTCCCTGGAGGCCTGGCTCCTCCAGGGGGACCTGGAGCGCCTGGCGGGCCGGCTGGACGCGGCCCGGGAGGCCTTCGCCGAGGCCGCCGCCCTGGCCCCCGAGGACCCGCGCCCCGTCCTGGGGATGGTCCTGGCCGGCCTGAACGACCCGCAGGCCGCCCGCAAGGATCTGGAGCGCCTGCGTCAGCTGGCCCCCGGCTCCCCTCTGGCCGACTACCTGGACGGCCTGCTGGCCTTCCGGGAGGGCAAGGCCGAGGCCGCCCGCGAGGCCCTGCAGCGGGTCCTGAGCAGGATCCCCGAGCACCCGCCCAGTCTCCTCCTGCTGGGGGCGGTGGACTACGCCCTGGGCCACCTGGAGGAGGGCGCCGACGCCCTGGAGCGCTTCCTGCGCGCCAAGCCCGAGCACCTGCCCGCCCGCAAGCTGGCCGCTGCCCTCTACCTGCGCCAGCGCCGGCCCCAGCGGGCTGTGGAGGTCCTGGACGTGGTGGCCGAGGAGGAGGGTGCCCGGGATGCCCAGGTGCAGGCCCTCCTGGGCAGCGCCTACCTGCAGCTCCGGCGCCCCGACCAGGCCCTGGACCACCTCAAGCGCGCCGCCGAGCTGGCCCCCGAGGCGGCCGCTGCCCGCACCCAGCTCGCCCTGGGCTATCTGGCCGCAGGGCGCCCCGAGCAGGCCGTGGGCGAGCTCGAGTCCGCCGTGGACCTGGGCGACCTGGTCCAGGCCGACGTCCTGCTGGTCCTGACCCGCATGCAGCAGGGCCAGTGGGAGAAGGCCCGCGAGGCCGCCGAGCGCCTGGTGACCCGGCATCCCGACAGCCCCATGGCCCTCAACCTGCTGGGCGCCGTGCACCTCGGCCGGGGCGATGCCGAGGCGGCCCGGGAGGCCTTCCGGAAGGCCCTGGAGAAGGATCCGGCCTTCACCGCCGCCCGGGTCAACCTCGGCCGTCTGGCCGAGCGTGAGGGCCGCCCGGAGGAGGCCCGCCGCCTGTACCAGGAGGCCCTGCGTCACCGGCCTAAGGCCCTCCCCGCCCTCATGGCCCTCGCCGCCCTGGCCGAGCGCCAGGGCCGGCGGGAGGAGGCCGTGCGCTGGCTCCGCCAGGCCCAGGAGGCCGAGCCCAAGGCCGTGGCCCCAGGGCTGGCCCTGATGCGCCTGGAGCTGGCCCAGGGCGATGCCCTGGAGGCCGTGGGCATCGGCCGCCGCCTGGCCGAGGCCCATCCCCGCAGCGTCCCCGTCCTCCGTGCCCTGGCCGATGCCCAGCTCGCCGCGGGGCAGGCGGAAGGGGCCGTGGCCACCTACCGAAAGCTGGTGGAGCTGGACGCCTCCGTCGAGCACCGCCGGCTCCTGGCCGCTGCCTTGGCCGCGGCGGGGCAGGCCCGGGAGGCCGAGCAGGTCCTGCGTCAGGCCCTGAAGGAGCAGCCCGGCGACGTGGCCGCCATGGCCCAGCTCGCGGGCCTCCTGGCCGAGGCCAGGCGCTACGACGAAGCCCTGGAGCTGGCCGGGCGCATCCGCCGGCGCGACCCCGACAGCGCCCTGGGCCATGCCCTGGAGGGGGACGTCCGCGCCCGCCAGGGCCGGCACCTCGAGGCCGCCAGGGCCTATGCCCGGGCCTATGCCAAGGAGCCCTCCGGCCGCGTGGCCGTGGCACGCTACCAGGCCGCCGCCCGGGCCGGGCGTCCCGAGGAGGGGCTGGAGACCCTGGCCGACTGGGTGCGCCGCAACCCCCAAGACTTCGGCGCCCTCCTGGTGCTGGCTTCCGCCTATCAGGGTCTGGGTCGTCTGGACGAGGCCGCCCGGCTCTACGAGCAGGCCCTGCGGCTGCGGCCCGACCACTTCATCGCCCTCAACAACCTGGCCTGGATCTACGGCGAGCGGGGTGACCCCCGGGCCGTGGAGCTGGCCGAACGCGCCTACAAGGCCCGCCCCCAGGAGCCTGCCGTGGCCGACACCCTGGGCTGGATCCTGGTCCGCCAAGGCGATGCCGCCCGGGGCGTGACCCTCCTCCAGGAGGCCGCCGTGCGCGCCCCCCACATGCCCGAGATTCGCTATCACCTGGCCGTGGGCCTGGCCCGGCTCGGCCGCGAGGAGGAGGCCCGCCGCGAGCTGCGGCGCCTGCTGCGCGACCACGAGTCCTTCAGCGGCCGCGAGGAGGCTCAAGCCTTCCTGGAGCGACTGGAGTCCGGCTCGTGAGGAGGCTGTCGCTTCTCGTGCTCCTTCCCCTGGTCCTCGGGGTGGGGGGCTGCGACCGCGCCCGCGAGCCTTCGCCGGCCGAGTACGTGGAGCGGGCCAAGGCCTACGTGGACGAGGGCAAGTATCGGGAAGCGGCCATCGAGCTCAAGAACGCCCTGCGCGGCGCGCCGGACAACGCCGAGGCACGCTGGCTGCTGGGGCGCCTCTACCTCGAGGTCAACGACGGGGCCTCCGCGGAGAAGGAGCTGCTGCGTGCCCGGGAGCTGGGGGTGAGCCCTGAGGCGGTGGCCTTGCCGCTGGCCCGGGCCTACCTGCTGCAGGGACGCGCGGAGGAGGCGTTGGAGGCCCTCAACCTGGCCAGACCTAGGAATGCGGCGATGCGGGCGAGGGCCGCTGCCTTGAAGGTGGAGGCCCTCACGGCCCTCGGGCGGTTCGACCAGGCGGAAGAGGTCCTGGAGGCCGCCTCCAGAGGCTCGTCGGATAACGCCGAGCTGCTTTTGGCTGCAGCCCGCCTCGCTCGTGCCCGGGGCGATCGTGACACGGCCGAGGACCAGGCCCGCCGGGCCGTCCAGGCCGATCCCGGGCTGGGGCCGGGCTGGTTGCTGCTCGGTGATCTGCTGGTCGAGGCCCGGCGCTTCCGGGAGGCCGTGGAGGCCTACGACCGGGCCCTGGAGCACAGCTTCGACGACCGGATCATCCTGCTGCGGCGTGCTCACGCACGCCTGATGCTGGGAGATGCCGAGGGGGCCCGGGCTGACTACCAGCAGGTGGCGCGGTGGCTGCCCAAGCACGCGGAGACGGCCTATCTCAAGGGGCTGCTGGCCCTGCACGACAGGGACTACCGCGAGGCCCAGTCCGCCTTCGAGCAGACCCTGAAGCGCGACCCCAAGCACTGGCGCGCCCTCTTCTATCTGGGGATGGCGCAGCTCGCCCAGGGGCAGCTCGCCTCGGCGGAGAGCAGCCTGGGGCGCTTCGTGGCCGCCGAGCCCCGCACCATCCCCGGCCGGCGGCTGCTCGCCCTGGTGCAGATCCGCCAGGGCCGCCTCCAGGAGGCCGTGGACACCCTGCAGCCCCTGGTGGAGCACGTCCCCGACGACGTGGACGCCCTGCGGCTGATGGCCTACGCCAAGCTCCGCCTCGGGCGGGCCGACGAGGCGGTGGCCTTGCTGCGGAAGGCGGTGGACCTGGAGCCCCGGTCGGGGGCGGTGCGGGCCCAGCTGGGCGTCAGCCTGCTGGCCGCGGGGCGGGTGGAGCCGGGCCTGGAGGAGCTGGCGCGGGCTGGGCGGGACGACCCGGGCTTCCGCAGCGCCGGAGTCCTGCTGGTCATGGCGGCCCTCCAGGCGGGCCGTCCGGAGGAGGCCCTGAAGGCGGCCGAGGAGCTGACGGCCCGTCGTCCGGAGGCAGCCGAATCCCACAACATGCTCGGCGTGGCACAGCTGGCCTTGGGCCGGGAGGCGGAGGCCGAGGCCGCCTTCCGAAAGGCCCTGGAGCTGGAGCCTGGCGATCCTGATGCCAGCCACCACCTGGCCCAGCTCCTCGTGGCCCGGGGCGATGTGGCCGGGGCCAGGGCCCTCTACGCGGCGGCCCTGGCACGTCACCCCCGTCACCTGCGGCTCCTGATGCGGGCCGCTGCGCTGGAGGCGGCGGCGGGGCGCGTCGACGAGGCCGAGCGGCTGCTGGCGCGGGCCGTGCAGGCGCGCCCCGAGGCCCTGGCGCCGCGGCTGGAGCTGGCCCGTCTCCGCCTGGCCGGCGGCCGAGCCTCGGAGGCCTTGAGCGTCCTGCTGGAGGCCGAGGGCATCGACGCCGGGCACCCCCTGCTCCTGCTGCTCAAGGGCGAGGCCCAGCTCGCCATCGGGGAGGCGGAGAACGCCGTCGCCACCTTGAGGGCCCTCGTCGAGCGCCGGCCGCGCTCGGCCCAGGCCCGTTACCTGCTGGCCAAGGCCCTCTCGGAGGCCGGGCGGGCCGAGGAGAGCCTCGCCGAGCTGGACCGGGCCCTGGAGCTGGATCCCCGCAATCCCTGGGTGCGCCTCGCCAAGATGCGGGCTCTCGCCCTGCAGGGGCGCCTGGACGAGGCCGGCCGGATCATGGAGGCCCTGCTCCGAGAGTACCCCGAGGACCCGGAGGTCCTGGCGCAGCAGGGCTGGCTGGCCATGCGGCGGGGCCGGCCCGAGGAGGCGGCGCAGGTGCTGGCCAGCGTCATGGAGCGGCGCGCCACACCGGCCTTGGTGGCGGCGCTCGGCGCCTCCCTCCTGGAGGCCGGTCGCGAGGAGGAGGCCCGCCGCACGCTGGAGGCCTGGCTCCGGGATCACCCGAACGACGGCCTGGTCTGGTTCCACCTGGCCAACCTAGAGCTGCGGGCCGGCCGGGAGGACGCGGCCCGGGAGGCCTTCGAGGAGGTCGTCCGCCTCCAGCCGCGCAACGTCATCGCCCTCAACAATCTGGCGTGGCTCCTCCGGGAGCGGGATCCGGAGCGGGCGCTCGTGCTGGCGCGCCGGGCGGCGGAGCTGGCCCCGGGCGAGCCGGCCGTCCTGGATACCCTGGGGATGCTCCAGCTTGCGGTAGGGCGGGCGGAGGAGGCCGCCGCCACCCTGGAGCGCGCCCGCCGGGCCGCGCCCCGCGAGCCGACGCTGGCCTATCACCACGCCCGGGCCCTGGCGGCGGCGGGCCGGGTGGAGGAAGCCCGGCGGCTCCTCGCCGAGACCCTGGAGGCGGGCGGCGAGTTCCCGGAGCGCGAGGCCGCCCGCCGCCTCCTGGAAGGCTTGCGGCGCGGGGGTTCCTGAGGCGGGCTCGGGCGCCATGGCCCGGCGGCGCATTCTCTTCGTGGCCGAGGCCGTGACCCTGGCGCACCTGGCCCGCCCCAGGACGCTGGCCGGCGCCCTGGACACGGGGCGTTACGAGCTCCACCTTGCGGCGGCCTCCCGTTATCCGGTGGTGGATCGGGGCTCCTTTGAGGCCCGGCATCCGTTGCGCTCCATCGCCCCGGAGCGCTTCCAGCGGGCGCTGGCCCGGGGCGTGCCCGCCTACGACCTGGCCACCCTCGAGGCCTACGTGCGCGAGGACCTGGCCCTGCTGGAGCGCCTGCGGCCGGACCTGGTGGTGGGCGACTTCCGCCTCTCCCTCTGCGTCAGCGCCCCCCTCGCCGGGGTGCCTTGCGCCAGCCTGGCGAACCTGTACTGGAGCCCTCTGGCCAGGCGGCCCTTCCCGGTCCCGGAGCTGCCGCTGACCCGTGTCCTGGGGCCGCGCCTGGGCGGGCTGCTCTTTCGCCTGGCTCGCCCCGCGGCCTTCGCCCTCCACGCCGCTCCCCTGGAGCGCCTGCGCCGGCGGCATGGGCTGCCTCCACTGGGGGGACTGCTGGAGGCCTACACTTGGGGTGACCATACCCTCTATGCCGACTGGCCCGGTCTCCTCCAGCACGATCCCCTGCCACCCACCCAGCGATGCCTGGGACCGGTGCAGTGGTCGCCGGACCTCCCCCTGCCGCCCTGGTGGGACGAGCTGGACGAGCGGCCGGTGGTCTATCTCAACCTCGGCTCCTCCGGGGCCTCCGGGCTGCTGCCGGCCTTGCTGGAGGCTCTGGCGGGGCTGCCCTGCCAGGTGGTGGCCGCCACGGCCGGCGCTCCGGTGCCGTCCTCGCTGCGCTCCGGCAACGTTCGGGTGGCCGAGTTCCTGCCCGGCGCGCAGGTGGTGGAGCGGGCGGCCCTGGTGATCGGCAACGGCGGCAGCCCGGGGTCCTACCAGGCGTTGGCAGCCGGCGTGCCCGTGCTCGCTTTGCCCTCCAACCTGGATCAGCACCTCATGGCGCAGGCCCTGGCGTCCCTGGGCTGCGCCCGGGTGCTGCGCACCGAGGGCCTGCGTCCGGGCCGTGTCGCCCGGGCCGTTCGGGAGATACTCCAGGACGAGGGCTGTCGGGAGGCGGCCCGGTGGGTGGCCGCGGAACTGGCCCGGTGGGACGCCCGGGCCGCCTTCGCGGCCTTCGTGGACGAGGTGCTGGAAGGGAGGTGACGCCATGCGCAGCATCAAGGGCTGGCCCGTCCTGATCTTTGCCCTGCTCGTCGCGGTGGCGGCGGTGCTCTCGGCCTGGGCCGCCGCCGGCCTCCACCGGCTGGTGGACCTGGGGGTGATGCAAGGGGTCTTTCTCGCCGTGGCCTGGCTGACGCTCTTCTACGCCGCCCTCCTGGGTCTCTACCGGCTCTTCCTCTGGCGCTGGCCCCTGCCTGAGGGCGAGATCCCGGAGGGCTCTCCCGAGGAGCGGATCTATCACGTCTACCTGCTCTTCTATCTACTGTTCTTCTATCCGCCCCTGCGCAGCCGCCTGATCCCGGTGCCGTTGCTGCGGCTGCTCTATCAAGCCCTCGGGGCCCGTATGGGGCCGGAGACCTACAGCGCGGGCCTGCTGCTCGATCCGCCCCTGACCGAGCTGGGAGAGGGAACCCTGGTGGGGGAGGACGCCATCGTCTTCGCTCACGCCATCGAGGGCCGGCGTCTCAGCCACGCCCGGGTGCGCATCGGCAACCGGGTCACCATCGGGGCCCGCGCCATCCTCATGGCCGGCGTCCAGGTGGGCGACGACGCCATCGTGGGCGCCGGCGCGGTGGTGCCCAAGGGAACGGTCATCGGCCCCGGGGAGGTCTGGGCCGGCAATCCCGCCCGGTGCCTGAGGCGCCCGGGCTCCGGCTGAAGCCTCCTGGCGGCGGGCCGGCGCGCCCAGCCGGCGCACCCGGGCATACGCCCCCCGGCAAGCTCTCCAGGCCTCGTCCGGCCCGGGTGCTGCTCCCTACAGAGCCCTCTCGGCCTGGGCCGCGTCTCGCCCGGAGACGGCGGCCAGGCCCCGGCGGTCCAGCGTGGTTCCGCTTGCTCCTCGGGGCCGCCTCCGGACCCGCCGTGCTGTTCCGGGGAGGATGCCGGAGGGGCCGGTCCAGGGTGAGAACGGAAAAGGGAGAACGGAAGAAAAGGGGCCCTCTGGCGAGGGCCCCTTCGATGCTAGCGTCGTCGCCCCGTCGGGCTCAGGCGGTGCCCCTCCTGTTGGCCATCCGCCGGGCCCCGAAGCCGAGCCCCAGGAGGCCGGCCCCCAGCAGGGCGATGCTGCCGGGCTCGGGCGCGAAGGCCATGTTGGCGTCGGCCTGGAACAGGAAGTCCGGACCGTCCGTACCGTTCACGGTGCCCAGAACCGGGTTGTAGCCGCCCGTCCCGGAGTCGTCATTGAAGGCGATGGTGTCGCACTGGGCCATGCCCCCGGGAGCCGTCGTGAAGCAGGTGGACGGATCCGTCTGGTTGAACGGGGTGATGTGCGAGGTGTTGAACAGGGAGATGGTGAACTCCTGCGGAATGGTGTCCGCCAGCGGGAAGTAGGCGGGGTTCACGTAGATGGGCCCCGCAGGATCGTTCACGCCCCCGGTCCTGTTCAGGTTGACGGTCAGGCTGAGGTTGCCGCCGCCAGACCCCGCGTCAGTGAGCTGGCCACCCCAGTCGTCCGAGCCGTACTGGTCGAGCGTGGTTGTGGGTAGGCCGAACGCCTGGGAGAAGTTAGTGAAGCTGCCGAAGCCCCCGGTGATCACGCCCCGCAGGGCCAGCTCTCCGTCGTTGAAGCCGGAGCCGCTGAGCGGATCGGCGTCGGGGGTGGGATCCACCCAGATCTCGAAGAAGCTCGGCTTGGTGGGATCGGCGAAGAAGGTGCCCGTGCCGCCCAGCGTGAAGCCGCGCTCGGCGAAGCGGGTCACGAAGGTGATCTCCCGGCCATAGGTGGCCACCGGGTCCACCGTGCTTCCGCCGTCCAAGACGAGCACGCCCAGATCGGATTGGGCGTACAGCTCGAAGGGCGTCGGGTTGGACGGATCCGCCGAGAGGGGAATGGCCCCCTTCGCCAAGGCACTCCCCGGCTTCCAGTCGAACACCCTCACCGACAGGGCGCTAGCGCTCGGTGCCCCCGAGGCGCTGGTCCCCGTGGGATCGAAGGTTACCGGGATGGTGCCGGCGCCGGCCGTCCCCAGCCCTGCGGTTCCCAGGGCCACGCCCATCGCGCTCGCCAGCAAGGTCCTCTTCATCTTCATTGTCGTGATCTCCCGAGATGATCCGTGGTTTGTTGGTCTCGTCATCGCTCGGCCTGTCTCCTAGCACATAGCGTGCCACCACGAAGACATGCTGTTAAAACATAGGGTTATGTGCCGGTCTTGTGCGGGGCGTGGTTCCGGGAGCGCAGGTTTGTAAAGGTCTCCGACGCCGGCCTGCTCCCGACCGGGCGGCGCCGGGCCCCAGGCGCGTCGCGGGGAGCGGGTAGCCGCATCGCGCCGTGCCGTCCGCTGATAACGCCTTGTGAGATCTAGTCTATGGGCTTCCCCCGGTGTGCGGTGCGGGAGGCCGTGCTCTCGCGGAGGCATGTCAAGTTTCCCGACGCTCCACAAGCTCCTCCAGGGCAAGTCTTAGAGAGCGCGAGGATGGCGGCTCGCCGGCCCCGATCCTGCCAAGGAACACCGCCCGGGCGAGGGCCTCGGTGCCGCCCAGCAGTTCCCGGAGCCGGGAGGCCACGGCTCCCGCCCGGCGCCGGGAGGCGGTGTCCTGGGTGAAGGGCTGCCCGTCCACCAGATAGCGGGCGAAGACGAGGGGGGTGTACTCGGGCTGCACGCGGAGGCCCAGCCGGGTGGCCGTGAGCCAGAAGCGCTGCACCGCCCGCCCGGCCTTCACTTGGTCCTCGGGTCCTGCGGGGGGCTTGGGGGCGAGCAGGGCGAAGTGCGCCGCGCAGCGCAGGGCCGGGAAGACGTCCATCTCCAGCACCGGCAGCCATCCCCCGCCCAGACGGGCCAGCGTCAGGGCGCGCCGCCGGGAGCCCATGGCCCAACGCATGACCCGTCGGGTGAGGGGGTCCAAGCCCAAGGCATGCTCCGGGATGCCGCGTCGGCTGTGCCGCTCGCCCCAGCGGACGGCCTCCCGATGGGTGGCGTAGGCCTCGGGGAGGCCGAGCCGAAGCAGACCATTGCGCCACAGCAAGGCCGCCACCTGCCGCCTCGCGCGGCCTTCCCACCAGAGCAGCTGGTACGGCTCCACCGCCGCCTCGAGGGCCTGGCGCTCCCTACGCGTGAGGGGCCGGGTGCTCAGGGGGCCACGGCAGGTGGCCCGCAGAGGGATGTAGGGGGCCAGGTCCGAGGTCCCGCCCCTGCCGTCCTCCACCAGCTCCACCTCGTAGGCCAGCTCCCGAGGGTCGTCCTGCGGCACGGGCCGCCAGCGGGCCTGGAGGCCCTCGGCGGTGGCCGCGATGGCCAGGGTCTCCAGCAGGGCCCCCAGGGCCAGCTGGGTGGCCCGTCCATCCAGGTCGTAGACGCAGCGGTCCCGGGTGTCCCGGGCATGCACCAGCACCCGCCGCTCCCCAAGGATCCGGAAGCGCCAGGGCTGGGCGTTGTCCCCGCTGGGCGCCCAGCGGGCGGCGTCCAGGACCCTTTCCATGGGATCGTCCGGGGGGCCGTCCGGCGGAGCGGGCGGAGGCGTCGGGGCGGGGCGGCGGAGCTGGCGCCGGGCCAGCCGCAGGGCTGTCTCTTATACACATCTGACG
>WFXX01000220.1 GCA_015490395.1 Gammaproteobacteria bacterium
GTCAAGGATGCCCGCCCCGAGCACCTGCAGGCGGTGCTGGCCAAGCTGGAGGAGGCCGGGGCCAGCATCGAGACCGGGCCCGACTGGGTGAGCCTGGACATGGAGGGCCGCCGCCCCCGGGCGGTGCACGTGCACACCGCCCCCTACCCGGCCTTCCCCACGGACATGCAGGCCCAGTTCTGCGCCCTGAACTGCGTGGCCGAGGGCGCGGGCTCGGTCTCGGAGTCGGTCTTCGAGAACCGCTTCATGCACGTGCAGGAGCTGCAGCGGCTGGGCGCGGACATCCGCCTGGAGGGCAACACCGCCTTCACCCAGGGGGTGGAGCGCCTGACCGGGGCGCCGGTGATGGCCACGGACCTCAGGGCCTCGGCCAGCCTGGTCCTGGCCGGGCTGGTGGCGGACGGCGAGACGGTGGTGGACCGCATCTACCACATCGATCGCGGCTACGAGTGCATCGAGGAGAAGCTGGCCCAGCTGGGTGCGCGCATCCGGCGCGTGCCGAGCTGAGCCCGGGCCGCGTGGAGGGCATGACCGAGCGCCTGACCATCGCCCTGTCCAAGGGCCGCATCCTCCGAGAGGCCCTGCCCTTGCTGGCCCGGGCCGGGGTGGTGCCCGTGGAGGAGCCGGGCTCCAGCCGGCGCCTGATCCTGGAGACCCGGGACCCCGGGGTGCGGCTGGTGGTGGTGCGCGCGGCGGACGTGCCCACCTACGTGGCCTGGGGCGCGGCGGACCTGGGGGTGGCCGGCAAGGACGTGCTGGACGAGCACGACGGGGAGGGGCTCTACGAGCCCCTGGACCTGGAGATCGCCCGCTGCCGGATGATGCTGGCCGCCCCCGAGGGCACCCCGCCGCCGGGGCGCTGGCGGGGCGGGCGGCCCCGGGTGGCCACCAAGTATCCCCGGGCCACCCGGCGCTTCTTCGCCGCCCGGGGCCTGCAGGTGGAGATCATCAAGCTCTACGGCTCCATGGAGCTGGCCCCCTTGGCGGGGCTGGCGGACTACATCGTGGACCTGGTGGACACCGGGGCCACCCTGCGGGCCAACGGCCTGGTGGCCCTGGAGCCCATCGCTCCTATCTCCTCCAGGCTGGTGGCCAACAAGGCCGCCATGAAGATCAAGCACGCCCTCATCAAGCCCTTCCTGCGGCGCATGGAGGCGGCGGTGGCGGCCCAGCGGCGGGAGCGAGAGCAGAGCGAGCGACAGGCAGAGGGGGCACGTCCGTGAGCGAGGCACTGCGCATCCGGCGGCTGGACACCGCCGCCGAAGGCTTCTGGGCCGAGCTGGAGCGGCTGCGGGCCTGGGAGGAGGTCTCCGACCCCCAGGTGGTGGCCACCGTCACCGAGATCCTGGAGGCGGTGCGCCGGCGGGGGGACGAGGCCCTGCTGGCCTACACCCGTCGCTTTGACCACCTGCAGGTGGCCCACGCCCGGGAGCTGGAGCTGCCCCGGCAGCGGCTGGAGACGGCCCTGGCGGGCCTGGACCGGGAGCTGCGCCAGGCCCTGGAGCTCGCCGCCGAACGCATCCGGACCTTCCACGAGCGGGAGGTGGCCCGCTCCTGGAGCTACACCGAGCCCGACGGCACCGAGCTGGGCCAGCGGGTGACCCCCCTGGACCGGGCCGGGCTCTACGTCCCGGGGGGGCAGGCCGCCTATCCCTCCTCGGTGCTCATGAACGCTATCCCCGCCAAGGTGGCCGGGGTAGGGGAGGTGATCATGGTGGTCCCCGCCCCCGGCGGGCGGCTCAACGAGCTGGTGCTGGCGGCGGCCGCCGTGGCTGGGGTGGACCGGGTCTTCACCATCGGCGGGGCCCAGGCCGTGGCCGCCTTGGCCTACGGCACCGAGACGGTGCCCGCGGTGGACAAGATCGTCGGCCCCGGCAACATCTACGTGGCCACCGCCAAGCGCCTGGTCTTCGGGGTGGTGGGCATCGACATGATCGCGGGCCCCTCCGAGGTCCTGGTGGTGGCCGACGGCAGCGCGGACCCGGAGTGGGTGGCGGTGGACCTCTTCGCCCAGGCCGAGCACGACGAGCGGGCCCAGGCCCTCCTGGCCTGCCCGGATCCGGCCTATCTGGACCTGGTGCAGCGGGAGATGGAGCGGCTGCTGCCAGGGATGGAGCGCCGGGAGGTCATCCGCCGCTCCCTGGAGGGGCGCGGGGCCCTGATCCGGGTGCGGGACCTGGAGGAGGCGGCGGAGGTGGCCAACCGCATCGCCCCCGAGCACCTGGAGCTGAGCCTACGGGACCCGGAGCCGGTGCTGGCGCGCATCCGCCACGCCGGGGCCATCTTCGTGGGCCACCACAGCGCCGAGGCCCTGGGCGACTACTGCGCCGGGCCCAACCACGTGCTGCCCACCTCCCGCACCGCCCGCTTCTCCTCGCCGCTCGGGGTCTACGACTTCCAGAAGCGCACGAGCATCCTGCGCTGCTCGCCCCAGGGGGCCTCGGCCTTGGGGCGCACCGCCGCCCTCCTGGCCCGGGGCGAGGGGCTCACCGCCCACGCCCGCTCCGCCGAGCTGAGGGTGCATCGCTGAGGGGGCCGTGGCGGTGGAGGCGCTGCAGGCCCTGGTGGAGCGCTGGGTGCGGCCCGAGGTGCGTGCCCTGGCTCCCTATGCCGTGCCTCCGGCCGGGGACCTGATCAAGCTGGATGCCATGGAGAACCCTTACCGCTGGCCTCCCGAGCTGGTGGAGGCCTGGCTGGAGCGGCTGCGCCGGGTGCCGCTCAACCGCTATCCGGACCCCGAGGCCCGCGAGCTGCGGGCCGCCCTGCGCCGCACCTGGGGCGTGCCCGAGGCCGCGGGGCTGGTCCTGGGCAACGGCTCGGACGAGCTCATCCAGATGATCCTCCTGGCCCTGGCCGGTCCCGGGCGCACCGCCCTGGCCCCCGAGCCCACCTTCTCCATGTACCGGATCCTGGCCGTGGCCTGTGGCCTGGGCTACGTGGGGGTGCCCCTGGGGGAGGGCTTCGCCCTGGACGGCCCCGCCTTCCTGGAGGCCCTGGAGCGTCACCGGCCCGCGGTGCTGTTCCTCGCCTGCCCCAACAACCCCACCGGCAACCTCTTCGACCCGGCCTGGGTGGAGCGGCTGCTGGAGGCCGCCCCCGGGCTGGTGGTGGTGGACGAGGCCTACGCCCCCTTCTGCGAGGCCAGCTGGCTGGACCGGGCCGGTGGCCATCCCCGGCTGCTGGTGCTGCGCACCCTCTCCAAGCTGGGCCTGGCCGGGCTGCGCCTGGGCCTGCTGGCTGGGCCGCCGGCCTGGCTGGAGCAGATCGGCAAGCTCCGCCTCCCCTACAATATCGGGGTCCTGAACCAGGCCAGCGCCCTCTTCGCCCTGGAGCACTGGGAGGTGCTGGAGGCCCAGGCCCGGCGCATCCGGGCGGACCGGGCCGCCCTGGAGAGGGCCGTGGCGGAACGACCGGGGGTCCGGGCGGTCTACCCCAGCCAGGCCAACTTCGTGCTGTTCCGGGTGTGGCCCGGGCGGGCGGAGGCGGTCTTCGAGGGCCTGCGCCGGCGGGGAGTGCTCATCCGCCTGCTGCACGGGGCCGGCCCCGGCCTGGAGGACTGCCTGCGGGTGACCGTGGGCACCCCGGAGGAGAACGCGGCCTTCCTGGAGGCCCTGGACGGGGCCTTGGCGGAGGCGGGAGGAGGAGCGCGGTGAGCGAGCGGCGGGCGCGCAGGGCGCAGGTGGAGCGCCGCACCCTGGAGACCGAGGTGCGGGTGGCCCTGGACCTGGACGGTCGGGGCGAGGCCCGGCTGGACACCGGGGTGCCCTTCCTCGACCACATGCTGGACCAGGTGGCCCGGCACGGGCTGCTGGACCTGGAGGTGCGGGCCCGGGGGGACCTGGCGGTGGACGCCCATCACACCGTGGAGGACGTGGGGATCACCCTGGGCCAGGCCTTCCGGGAGGCCCTGGGGGAGAAGGCGGGCCTGCGCCGCTACGGGCACGTCTACGTGCCCCTGGACGAGGCCCTGGCCCGGGTGGTGGTGGACCTCTCGGGGCGCCCGGGCCTGGTCTGGGAGGTCCCCTTCCCCCGGGCGCGCATCGGCGACTTCGACGTCGATCTTTGCCGGGAGTTCTTCCAGGGCTTCGTCAATCAGGCCGCGGTGACGCTCCACGTGGACGCCCTGCGGGGGCGCAACGCCCACCACGTGGCCGAGTCCGTGTTCAAGGCCTTCGGCCGGGCCCTGCGCGAGGCCATAGCCCTTGATCCCCGCTTGGGCGGTGCCCTTCCTTCCACCAAGGGGACCCTTTGAAGGGGAGAGGCCGCCGTGGCCGGGCGCGGGGGCATCGCCGTCATCGACTACGGGATGGGCAACCTGCGCTCGGTGGCCAAGGCCCTGGAGCACGCCGCCCCGGGCCGGCCGGTGACGGTGACGGGGGATCCGGAGCGGGTGCTGGCCGCCGAGCGGGTGGTCTTCCCTGGGGTAGGGGCCGTGGGGGACTGCATGGCCGAGCTGCGCCGCCGGGGCCTGGACCAGGCCCTGCAGGAGGTGGCCGCCGCCGGCCGGCCCTTGCTGGGCATCTGCCTGGGGCTCCAGGCCCTCTTCGAGCGCAGCGAGGAGAGCGGGGGGGTGGTCGGGCTGGGGCTGCTGCCGGGCGAGGTGCGGGCCTTCCCCGACCCCCTCCTGGAGCCCGGGACCGGCCGCCGCCTCAAGGTGCCCCACATGGGCTGGAACCAGGTCCACCCCACTCGACCCCATCCCCTGTGGGAGGGCATCGCGCCGGGCGAGCGCTTCTACTTCGTACACAGCTACCATGCCCGACCGACGCGGGGGGAGGACGTGGCCGCCACCTGTGAGTACGGGCTGCGCTTCCCCTGCGCCGTGGCCCGTGGCAGCCTGTTCGCCGTGCAGTTCCACCCGGAGAAGAGCCAGCGGGCGGGGCTGCGCCTGCTGGCCAACTTCGCCGGCTGGGAGCCCGCCTGAGGGAGGCGGGCGAGGAGCAAAGGGGGACGCGCGAGAGCCATGCTGGTCATACCCGCCATCGACCTCAAGGACGGCAAGTGCGTGCGCCTGCGCCAGGGGCGCAAGGAGGAAGAGACGGTCTTCTCCGACGACCCCTTGGCGGTGGCCGACCGCTGGGTGGAGGCCGGTGCCCGGCGGCTGCACATCGTGGACCTCAATGGGGCCTTCACCGGCCGGCCGGTGAACGAGAAGGCCATCCGCCGCATCGCCCAGGCCCACCCGGACCTGCCCATCCAGGTGGGGGGCGGGATCCGGGACGACGACACCATCGAGCGCTATCTGGACATGGGGGTGCAGTACGTCATCCTGGGCACCCACGCCGTCACCGCCCCTCACTTCGTGGGGGACGCCTGCTCGGAGTTCCCGGGCCACATCCTGGTGGGTCTGGACGCCCGGGAGGGCAAGGTGGCCATCGATGGCTGGTCCAAGCTTTCCCACCACGATGTGGTGGAGCTGGCCCGGCGCTTCGAGCAGGAGGGGGTGGAGGCCATCGTCTACACCGACATCTCCCGGGACGGGATGATGAGCGGGGTGAACGTGGAGGCCACCGTGCGCCTGGCCCGGGCCCTGCACATCCCGGTCATCGCCTCGGGCGGCGTGGCCTCCTTGGAGGACGTGCGGCGCCTGTGTGAGGTGGCCGAAGAGGGGATCCTGGGCGCGGTGGTGGGCCGGGCCCTGTACGAGGGCTCGGTGGACCTGGCCGAGGCCCAGCGTCTGGCCGACGAGCTCTGCGGGGGCGGGGTCTCCTGATGGGCCTGGCCCGGCGGGTCATCCCCTGCCTGGACGTGGACCGCGGCCGTGTGGTCAAGGGGGTGCGCTTCGTCGGGATCCGGGACGCGGGCGATCCCGTGGAGGCCGCCCGCCGCTACGACGAGCAGGGGGCGGACGAGCTGGTCTTCCTGGACATCACCGCCAGCGCCGAGGACCGGGACATCACCCTCGGGGTGGTGGAGCAGGTCGCCGGCGAGGTCTTCATCCCCCTCACCGTGGGCGGCGGGGTGCGCACCCTGGAGGACGTGCGCCGGCTGCTGCGGGCGGGGGCGGACAAGGTGGCCATCAACACCGCCGCGGTGCGCGAGCCCGCCTTCGTGGCGCGGGCTGCGGGCCGCTTCGGCAGCCAGTGCATCGTGGCGGCTGTGGACGCCAAGGCCCGACCGGGTGGGGGCTGGGAGGTCTTCACCCACGGCGGCCGCCGCCCCACGGGCCTGGACGCGGTGGACTGGTGCCGACGCATGGCCGAGCTGGGGGCCGGCGAGATCCTGCTCACCAGCATGGACCGGGACGGGACCCGGGACGGCTACGACCTGGCCCTGACCCGGGCCGTGAGCGAGGCGGTGCCGGTGCCGGTCATCGCCTCCGGCGGGGTGGGCAGCCTGGAGCACCTGGCCCAGGGGATCCTGGAGGGTGGGGCGGACGCGGTGCTCGCGGCCAGCATCTTCCACTACGGTCAGCACACCGTGGGCGAGGCCAAGCGCTACCTGGCCGGGCGGGGCATCGAGGTGCGCCTGTGAGGGCGGCGCCGTGAGCGGCTGGCTGGAGGCGGTGCGCTGGAACGCCGAGGGTCTGGTGCCGGTGGTGGCCCAGGAGGCCGCTCCCCCGCATCGGGTCCTCATGCTGGCCTGGATGAACCGCGAGGCCCTAGCCCGCACCGTGGCCACGGGGCGGGCGGTGTACTGGTCCCGCTCCCGGGGGCGGCTCTGGGCCAAGGGGGAGCGCTCCGGACACGTGCAGCGGGTGCGGGAGATCCGCCTGGACTGCGACGGGGACACCCTCCTGCTCCTGGTGGAGCAGGAGGGCCTGGCTTGCCACACCGGTCGCCGGAGCTGCTTCTACCGGCGCCTGGAGGGGGATGCCTGGGCCGAGGCCGAGCCCGTGGCCCGGGACCCGCGGGCCATCTACGGGGAGCAGGACGGGGAGGTGAGCGGCGATGGCGGCTGAGGAGAACGTGCTGGCCCGCCTGGCCGAGGTGCTGGAGGCGCGCAAGAGGGCCGATCCCGAGCGCTCCTACGTGGCCTCCCTCTACGCCCGGGGCCTGGACGCCGTCCTGCGCAAGGTGGGCGAGGAGGCCCTGGAGGTGGTGCTGGCGGCCCGGGACGGGGACCGGGGGGCCCTGGTCAAGGAGGTGGCCGACCTCTGGTTCCACACCCTGGTGCTGCTGGCCCGGGAGGGCCTGGGCCCCAGCCAGGTCCTGGCCGAGCTGGAGCGCCGCCTCGGCCGCTCGGGCCTGGAGGAGAAGGCCCGGCGCTCGCGGTGCAGCTCCGCGGGTTAGAATGATCTTTTCGCTCGCCGCCGGGCGCCGGCGGCGCCATACGGAGAGAGCAGCATGGGCATCAGCATCTGGCAGCTTCTGATCATCCTCCTCATCGTGCTGCTGCTGTTCGGGGCGAAGCGGCTGCGCACCCTGGGCTCGGACCTGGGCAGCGCGGTGAAGGGCTTTCGCGAGGCCCTGGGCGAAGCCGAGCGCGAGGAGCAGCCCCCGCCCCGCCTGGAGCGGCGCGAGGGGGAGCGGCCCACGGCCGAGCAGGCCGGGCGCACGGTGGAGGGCGAGGCCGTGGAGGCTACCCGGCCTCCGCCTGAGGAGGGGACCCGGGGCAAGGCCTGAGGCCCGGTGCCCCCGTGTTCGACGTCGGCTTCTGGGAGCTGGCCCTGGTGGGGCTGATCACCCTGCTGGTGGTGGGGCCCAGGGAGCTGCCTACGGTGGCCCGCACCTTGGGACGCTGGATAGGGCAGGCTCGGCGCCTCGTGGGGCGGCTGCGCGAGGAGCTCGAGCGGGAGGCGGCCAGGGCCGAGGAGATCCGGCGCCTGATGGACCGCGAGATCCAGGTGGCCCGGGAGCACGAGCGCCTCCAGGGTGCCCTGGGGGCGGTCCCGCCGCAGCGGGCGGCGCCCCCGCAGGGTGCGGATGGGGCCGCGGACGCGGATCGGGGCACCTCCGCCGAGGCCAGCGGCGGTGAGAGGCATTAGGCTCCCTCCCGGCCCCCAGCAGGAGCAGCCCTTCATGGCCCACCTGCTGGAGCTGCGCCAGCGGCTCCTGCGGGCGGCGGGCGCGGTGCTGGTCGTCTTCTTGGTGTTGGCCCCTTTCGCGCAGGAGCTCTTCCAGCTCCTGGCCCGCCCCCTGCTGGCCCAGCTCCCCGAGGGCGGCAGCATGATCGCCACCGAGGTGGCGGCCCCCTTCCTCACCCCCTTCAAGCTCACCCTCATGCTGGCCTTCGTGCTGGCCCTGCCCTACGTGCTGCACCAGGCCTGGGCCTTCGTGGCCCCCGGCCTCTACCGTCGAGAGCGGCGCATCGCCCTGCCCCTGCTGGTCTCCAGCGTGGTCCTGTTCTACCTGGGGATGGCCTTCGCCTACTTCGTGGTCTTCCCCATCATGTTCCGATTCTTCGTCGGCGTGGCCCCGGAAGGCGTGGCGGTCATGACCGACATCGCCCGCTACCTCGACTTCGTCGTCAAGCTCTTCCTGGCCTTCGGCCTGGCCTTCGAGGTCCCGGTGGCCACCTACCTGCTGGTGCGGGCGGGGGCCGTGGAGGCCGAGGCCCTGGCCCGGGGCCGGCCCTACGTCATCGTGGGCGCCTTCGTGGTGGGGATGCTCCTTACCCCTCCCGACGTGCTCTCCCAGACCCTGCTGGCCGTGCCCATGTGGCTGCTCTTCGAGCTGGGCCTGTGGCTGGCCCGCCAGGTGCGGCCCGCGGACGAGGAGGACGAGGAGAACGGCGAGGGCGAGGGGGCTGCGGACGGGCGCCCCTGAGACGCCCCGGGCTCAGCGTGCCCTGGGCGGCGGCCGCTCTCCGATGCGTGCCTCCAGCTCCACGGGCCTGCCGGCACGCACCAGGCCCAGCCGCACCCGCGTGCCCGGGGCCAGGGCGGCGATGCGATCCAGGGCCGCGCGGGCATCGGCCACCGGCTCCCCCTCCACCGCCACCAGCACGTCCCCAGGGCGGATGCCTGCCCGCTCCGCCGGCCCCCCGGGCAG
>WFXX01000221.1 GCA_015490395.1 Gammaproteobacteria bacterium
CTACGGGGTGCATCCCACCCGAGCCCTGGCGCAGGAGGCGGCCCGCCGGATCCAAGGGCGCCTGGGCCTCAAGCCCTGGGTGCGGCGGGTGGGTGCCCTCAAGGCCGCGTTGGCCCCGGAGCCCTCCACCGGGCCCGGGGCGGCTCCCAAGCCCCCGGCAAATTGAAGCCCCTCTGGGGCGCCGCTATACTGGGTCACCCTTTTGCCCGCGCATCGCGGGGAGCCTTTGCTGCGCCCGCGCGAGCGACGCGGGCCGAGGCTCGTCGGGAGAGGTCGGCCATGAGCGGCACCCACACCACGAAGCGGCCCCCGGGCGGCCGTCGCGGCCTGCTGGATCCGGCTCTGGAGCGCGACAGCTGCGGCTTCGGTCTCATCGCCCACCTGGACGGGGAGGCCAGCGCCTGGCTGGTGCGCACCGCCATCGGCTCCCTGGCCCGGCTCACCCACCGGGGCGCCGTGGCCGCCGACGGCAAGAGCGGCGACGGCTGCGGCCTGCTCCTGCGCCTGCCCGAGGCCTTCCTGCGCGAGGCGGCGGGCGAGGCCGGCATCGCCCTGGGCGAGCGCTTCGCGGTGGGGATGGTCTTCCTCAACCCCGACCCGGAGCGGGCCGAGCGGGCCCGCCGGACCCTGGAGGCGAGCCTGCGCCGGGAGGGCTTCCAGCCCCTGGGCTGGCGGCCGGTGCCGGTCAATCCGCAGGCCCTGGGCGAGGAGGCCCGCCGCACCCAGCCCCGCATCGAGCAGCTCTTCGTGGGCCTGCCGGCGGTGGAGGCCGAGGACGCCGAGGCCGCCTGGGAGCGCGGCCTCTACGTGGCCCGGCGCCGGGCGGAGAAGGCCCTGGCCGAGGACCCGGTCTTCTACGTGCCCACCCTCTCCACCCGGGTCATCGGCTACAAGGGGTTGGTGATGCCGGCCAACCTGCCGGCCTTCTACCCGGACCTGGCCCGGGAGGACCTGGCCTCCTCCCTGTGCGTCTTCCACCAGCGCTTCTCCACCAACACCTGGCCCCAGTGGCGCCTGGCCCAGCCCTTCCGCTTCCTGGCCCACAACGGCGAGATCAACACCATCTGGGGCAACCGCAACTGGGCGGTGGCCCGGGGCAACCGCTTCCCCATCCCCGGCATCGCGGACAGGGAGGCGGTGCTGCCCCTGGTGGACCGGGAGGGCTCCGACTCCTGCAGCCTGGACAACATGCTCGAGGCCCTGCTGGCCGGCGGCATGGACATCTTCCGGGCCATGCGCCTGCTCATCCCGCCGGCCTGGCAGAACGTGGAAGCCATGGATCCCGACCTGCGGGCCTTCTACGAGTACCACTCCATGCACATGGAGCCCTGGGACGGGCCCGCGGGCATCGTGCTCACCGACGGCCGCCACGCCGCTTGCATCCTGGACCGCAACGGCCTGCGCCCAGCCCGCTGGGTGCTCACCGCCGACCGACACATCACCCTGGCCTCCGAGGTGGGGGTCTGGGACTACCGGCCCGAGGACGTGGTGATGAAAGGGCGGCTGCGGCCCGGGCAGATGATCGCCGCGGACACCGCCACCGGGGAGCTGCTCCTGCCCGAGGCCATCGACGGGCGGCTGGCCCGCCGGCGCCCCTATCGGGCCTGGCTGCAGGAGCGCTGCCGGCACCTGGACGCCCGCCTGCCCGAGGACGCCCCGGTGCCGACGTGGGACGAGGAGACCCTGGCCGTCCACCAGAAGCTCTTCCAGGTCACCTTCGAGGAGCAGGAGCAGGTGCTGCGCCCCCTGGCCGAGGCCGGCCAGGAGGCGGTGGGCTCCATGGGGGACGACACCCCCATGGCCGTGCTCTCCCAACGGGTGCGCCCCCTGTACGACTACTTCCGCCAGCAGTTCGCGCAGGTCACCAACCCCCCCATCGACCCCCTGCGCGAGCAGATCGTGATGAGCCTGGAGACCTGCTTCGGGCGCGAGCGCAGCCTCTTCGAGGAGTCCCCGGAGCACGCCGACCGGCTCCTGGCCGACTCCCCCGTGCTGGCCGAGGAGAAGCTGGAGCAGCTCCTGGAGCTGGGCCGCCAGGACCCGAGCTATCGGGCCGAGCGCCTGAGCCTGCACTACGACCCGGCCCTGGGCCTGAAGAGGGCCCTGGAGGCCCTCTGCGAGCGCGCGGTGGAGGCGGTGCGGGCTGGGGCGGTGGTGCTGGTGCTCAGCGACCGGGACCCGGAGCCCGGGCGCCTCACCGCGCACGCCCTCCTGGCCGTGGGGGCGGTGCACCACCGCCTGGTGCGCGAGGGGCTGCGCTGCGACGCCAACCTGGTGGTGGAGACCGGCACGGCCCGGGACCCCCACCACATCGCCTGCCTCATCGGCTACGGGGCCACCGCCGTGGTCCCCTACCTGGCCTACCAGTGCCTCTACGCCATGGCCGCCCGGGGGGAGACCCCGGGGCGCACCCCGGTGCAGCTGGCCCGGGCCTACCGCAAGGGCATCAACAAGGGGCTGCTCAAGATCCTCTCCAAGATGGGGATCTCGGCCATCTCCAGCTACCGCGGCGCCCAGCTCTTCGAGGCCGTGGGCCTGGACGAGGAGGTCATCGCCCTCTGCTTCCCTGGCACCCAGAGCCGCATCCGTGGCGCGGGGTTCGACGAGCTGGAGGCCGATGCCCGGGAGCTGGCCCGCCGGGCCTGGAACCGGCGCCGCCCCCCCGAGCACGGGGGCCTGCTCAAGTTCGTCCACGGGGGCGAGTACCACGCCTTCAACCCGGACGTGGTGGCGGCCCTGCGCCGGGCGGTGCAGACCGGTGACTACGAGGACTACCGGCGCTTCGCGGAGCTGGTCAACGGCCGCCCCGTGGCCGTGCTCCGGGACCTGCTGCGTCTCAAGAGCGACCGCGAGCCGATCCCCGTGGAGGAGGTGGAGCCCGTGGAGGCCATCGTGCGGCGCTTCGACACCGCCGCCATGAGCCTGGGGGCCCTCTCCCCTGAGGCCCACGAGGCCCTGGCCATCGCCATGAACCGGCTCGGGGGGCGCTCCAACTCGGGCGAGGGGGGCGAGGACCCGGCTCGCTACGGCACCGAGAAGGTCTCCAAGATCAAGCAGGTGGCCTCCGGGCGCTTCGGCGTGACCCCGGCCTACCTGGTCAACGCCGAGGTGCTGCAGATCAAGATCGCCCAGGGGGCCAAGCCCGGCGAGGGCGGCCAGCTGCCCGGGCACAAGGTGGACCGGCTCATCGCCCGGCTGCGCTTCTGCAACCCGGGCACGCCCCTCATCTCGCCGCCGCCCCACCACGACATCTACTCCATCGAGGACCTGGCCCAGCTCATCTTCGACCTCAAGCAGGTCAACCCCGAGGCCCTGGTCTCGGTGAAGCTGGTCTCCGAGCCGGGGGTGGGCACCATCGCCGCGGGGGTGGCCAAGGCCTATGCCGATCTCATCACCATCGCCGGCTACGACGGAGGCACCGGGGCCAGCCCCCTGACCTCCATCAAGTACGCCGGCTCCCCCTGGGAGCTGGGCCTGAGCGAGACCCAGCAGGCCTTACGGGCCAACGACCTGCGGGCCAAGGTGCGCCTGCAGACCGACGGGGGCCTCAAGACCGGCCTGGACGTGGTCAAGGCCGCCCTGCTGGGGGCGGAGAGCTTCGGCTTCGGCACCGGCCCCATGATCGCCCTGGGCTGCAAGTACCTGCGCATCTGCCACCTGAACAACTGCGCCACCGGCGTGGCCACCCAGAACGAGGTGCTGCGCAAGCGGCACTTCATCGGGGCCCCCGAGATGGTGATGAACTACTTCCGCTTCGTGGCCCAGGAGGTGCGCGAGCTGCTGGCCGCCCTGGGCTACCGGCGGCTGGAGGAGATCATCGGGCGCACCGAGCTCCTGGAGCCGGTGGAAGGGATCACGCCCAAGCAGCGCCGGCTGGATCTCGCCCCCATCCTGGCCGACGGGGGCGTGCCCGCCGAGGCCCCCCGCCACTGCCAGGTGCCGCGCAACGAGCCCTGGGACAAGGGGGAGCTGGCCGAGCGCATGGTGCGCGACTGCCTGCCGGCCATCGAGGCCCGCACCGGGGGCACCTTCCACTACGAGATCCGCAACACCCACCGCTCCATCGGGGCACGGCTCTCCGGCGAGATCGCCCGCCGCTGGGGCGATAAGGGTATGGAGGAGACTCCCATTACCGTGCGCCTGACCGGCACCGCCGGCCAGAGCTTCGGGGTCTGGAACGCCGGGGGCCTACACCTGGAGCTCGAGGGCGATGCCAACGACTACGTGGGCAAGGGCATGGCCGGGGGGCGCATCGTGATCTACCCGCCCCGGGGCAGCCGCTTCGCCAGCCGCGAGGCCACCATCATCGGCAACACCTGTCTCTACGGGGCCACGGGCGGCAAGCTCTTTGCCGCCGGCCTGGCCGGGGAGCGCTTCGCGGTGCGCAACTCCGGCGCCGTCGCGGTGGTGGAGGGCTGCGGCGACCACGGTTGCGAGTACATGACGCGGGGGGTGGTCGTGGTGCTCGGCCCCACCGGGCTGAACTTCGGCGCTGGCATGACCGGGGGTCTGGCCTTCGTGCTGGATCTGGATCGGGGCTTCGTGGACCGCTACAACCACGAGCTGGTGGACATCCACCGCATCACCACCGAGCCCATGGAGGCCTACCGGGACTATCTGCGCTCCCTGATCGAGGAGTTCACCGAGGCCACCGGCAGCGCCTGGGGGCGGGAGATCCTGGGCGACTTCGAGGCCTTCCTGCCCAGCTTCTGGCTGGTCAAGCCCAAGAGCGCCGAGCTCGAGACCCTGCTGGATACCCTGCTCAACGCCGCCTGACCATGGCCGACGACTCCGCCAAGAAGCTCAGCGAGGTGGCCCGGCACTTCGAGTTCCTGGAGGTGCCCCGCCAGGATCCGCCCAAGGCGCCCCCCGAGGAGCGCATCCGCCACTTCCGGGAGCTCTACGGGCAGTTCGACCCGCAGACGGCGGCCGTGCAGGCCGCCCGCTGCCTGCACTGCGGCAACCCCTACTGCGAGTGGAAGTGCCCCGTGCACAACTACATCCCCAACTGGCTGCGCCTGGTGCGCGAGGGGCTCATCGAGGAGGCGGCGGAGCTGTCCCACCGCACCAACTCCCTGCCGGAGATCTGCGGCCGGGTCTGCCCCCAGGACCGCCTCTGCGAGGGGGCCTGCACCCTGGCCGACGGCTTCGGGGCGGTCACCATCGGGGCCATCGAGAAGTTCATCACCGCCGAGGCCCTCAAG
>WFXX01000222.1 GCA_015490395.1 Gammaproteobacteria bacterium
CCCCTACCCCCGCTGGGATACAATCCCCGCCGCGCTGAAGGAGGCCCGCCGGAGCCAGCCATGGAGCAGAGCGAGCAGCGGCACACCCCCCTCCCGCGCTGGGTCCGCGCGGTGGAGGCCCTCTCCGAGTGGAGCGGGCGGGCGGTGGCCTGGCTCACCCTGGCGATGGTGCTCCTGGTCGGCTACGACGTGGCCATGCGCTATCTCTTTCGCGCGGGCTCGGTGGCCCTCCAGGAGCTGGAGTGGCACCTCTTCGCCCTGATCTTCCTGCTGGGGGCGGCCTATACCCTGCGCCACGACGAGCACGTGCGGGTGGACCTGCTCCACCAGAGCCGGTGGATGACCCCTAGGCGCCGGGCCTGGGTGGACCTGGTGGGCACCGTGCTCTTTCTCATTCCCTTCTGCCTGCTGGTGATCCACGCCTCGTGGCCCTTCGTGCGGGCCAGCTTCGAGCTGGGCGAGGGCTCACCGGACCCCGGGGGGCTGCCGGCACGCTGGCTGCTCAAGGCGGCCATCCCCCTGGGCTTTGGCCTGCTGCTGCTCCAGGGCCTGGCCCTGGCGGCGCGCAGCGCCCGCGTGGCCCTGGGGCGGGAGGCCCCGCCGGCCGCCGGGCGGCACCCCTCCTCGGAAGGGCTCTGAGGCCGGGCACACGGAGGCGCCGTGGCGCAGGAGCATTGGGCCCTGGTGATGTTCGCGGCCACCATGGCCCTGCTCCTGCTGGGCTATCCGGTGGCCTTCACCCTGGGGGCGGTGGCCCTGGCCTTCGGCCTGCCCCTGCTCGGCTTGGACTTCTTCGAGCTCCTCCCCCTGCGCATCTGGGGGATCATGACCAATTTCACCCTCGTGGCCGTGCCCCTGTTCGTGTTCATGGGGGTGATGCTGGAGAAGTCGGGGCTGGCCGAGGAGCTGCTGCGAGCGGCGGGAGCCCTGTTCGGGCGGGTGCGCGGTGGGCTGGCGGTCTCCATCGTAGTGGTGGGAGCCCTGTTGGCGGCCACCACGGGGGTGGTGGGGGCCACGGTGGTGACCATGGGGGTCATCGCCCTGCCCACCCTCCTGCGGCACGGCTACCGCACCGAGCTGGCCACCGGCACCATCGCCGCCTCCGGGACCCTGGGGCAGCTCATCCCCCCCAGCATCGTGCTCATCCTGCTAGGGGACGTGATGGGGGTGCCGGTGGGGCGTCTGTTCATGGCCTGCGTCCTGCCGGGGCTGGTGCTCATCGGTCTGTTCATCCTCTACGTGCTGGTGGTGGCCTGGCTGCGCCCCGGCTGGGCCCCGCCGGTGCGCACCGGCGAGCAGGCTACGACGGGGCTGCTCCTGCGGGGCCTCCTGCCACCGCTGCTGCTCATGGCAGCGGTGCTCGGCTCCATCTTCTTCGGCATCGCCTCCCCCACCGAGTCGGCGGCGGTGGGGGCCCTGGGGGCCATGCTCCTGGCGGCCAGCAGGCGGCGCCTCGGTCGTCAGGCCCTGCTGGAGACCATGCGCCAGACCACCCGGCTGACCAGCATGGTCTTCCTGGTGCTCGTCGGGGCCACCACCTTCGGGCTGGTCTTCCGGGGCCTGGGGGGTGACCTGGTGGTGGAGGAGGCCCTCACCCGCCTGCCCGGCGGAGAGTGGGGCTTCATCGCCGTGAGCATGGCCCTGCTCTTCGTGCTGGGCTTCTTCCTGGACTTCCTGGAGATTTGCTTCATCGTGGTGCCCATCCTGGCCCCCATCGCCGAGACCCTGGGGGTGGACCTGCTCTGGTTCGCGGTGCTCATCGCCATGAACCTGCAGACCTCCTTCCTGACCCCGCCCTTCGGCTTCTCCCTGTTCTACCTCAAGGCCAGCGCCCCGCCTGAGGTGCGCATCGCCCAGATCTACCGGGGGATCGTGCCCTTCGTGGCCCTGCAGCTCCTCACCCTGGCCTTGTTGGCGGCCTGGCCGGAGCTGGTCTCGTGGCTGCCGGATCTCATGGACCAGCTGCAGGGCATCCGCTGAGGCCCTTGCCCGAGCATCCCGCCGGGGTGTAGCTTCAAGGCGAGGGACGGAAAGCGCCGCTGCGGCGGCAGGAGGTGAGCCATGCGCGGTCGCGACACGACCCTGGCAGCAGGCCTGCTGGGCCTGGCCCTGGTCCTGGGCGGGGCCTTGAGCGGCCCCGGCGCGCGGGCCTGCAGCGCGGTGGGGCCCGACGCCCACGTGGGGCAGGTGGTGGCGGTGGACCCGCGGGAGGGGACCTTCACCCTCCGGGACGCGGAGACGGGCCGTCCCATCACCTTCCGGGCAGAGCCTGCGCTGCTGCGCCAAGTGGCGGTGGGCCGAGAGGTCCTGGTGCGCTACCGAGCTGGGACGGACGGCCGCCTAGAGGCCAAGGCCGTCAGCCTCTGAGGCCGGCTCGGAGCCTTTTAGGGAAGGGGGGGCGTCAGTGCCCGTGCCGGTCCCCGCCCCCGGCTGGGGAAGGGGTCTTTTTCGTCCTGTGGCCGTGGCCATGCCCCTCGCCCCGCCGGACCGCGGCGGTGGCGGCCCGGTAGGCCTCGGGGGTCAGCTCAGGAAGGCGACGCACGGCGGCCACTAGGTCCCAGAGCTCCTCGTCGTCGTGGGTCACTCCCCAGGCCGGCATCCCGGTCATGCGGATGCCGTTCCGGATCACCCAGAACAGCTCCCGAGGATCGTGCGCCCCCTCCTCCTCGTCGACCAGCTGGGGCGGCGGGGGGTTCAGGCCCCTGGCGATCTCGCTCTCCTCCTCGCCCGGGGCGCCGTGGCACCACTGGCACATCTCGGCATAGCGCTCCAGCCCCCGGCGCACCCGGGCGGGGTCGTCCAGGTCCTTGGGCACGGGGATGGGCGCGGCCCGGGTCTCGATGGAGCGCTCGCGCACCGTCTCCAGGAGCCAGGCCAGCCAGGCCGGATCCTCCCAGCGGGCGGAGACGTTGAACAGGCCCGAGTAGACGAGGAGGGCACCGCCCCCCAGCAGCAACAGGATGAAGCCCAGGATCGCTCGCATCGCTCCCCTCCCTCGCCGGCCCGCCGGCCGCTCCTGCCGTGGATCCCTGCCGTGGATCCCTGCCGTGGATCCCTGCCGTGGATCTTAGTATGGGGCTCGGCTCAGGGTGAGCTCCCCCGGGGGGGCGTCCTTGGTGATGGTGGAGCCGGCCCCGATGGTGGCACGCCTGCCCACCCGCACCGGGGCCACCAGCTGGGTGTCCGAGCCGATGAAGGCCTCGTCCTCGATCACCGTGCGGTGCTTGCGGTGGCCGTCGTAGTTGCAGGTGATGGTGCCGGCCCCGATGTTGACGTCGCGGCCCACGGAGGCGTCCCCCACGTAGCTCAGGTGGTTGATCTTGGAGCCCTCCCCCACCTCGGCGGCCTTGAGCTCCACGAAATTGCCCACCCGGACCCCGTCGGCCAGGCGCGTGCCGGGCCGCAGCCGGGCGAAGGGCCCGATGCGCACCCCGGCCCCGGCCTCCACCCCCTCCAGGACCGAGTGGGCCAGCACCTCGCAACCCTCGCCCAGGCGCACGTCCTTGAGCACCGCATACGGGCCCACCCGGACGCCGTCGCCCAGCTCCACCCGCCCCTCCAGGACCACGCCCACGTCCAGGGTGACGTCCGTCCCGCAGACCACCTCCC
>WFXX01000223.1 GCA_015490395.1 Gammaproteobacteria bacterium
GCTCTTCGCCGCCGCCGTGGAGGCCGGCGCCCTGATCCAGCCGGCGGCCCTGCGCTACCCGGACCCCGATGGCGGCCCGGTGCACCCCCTGCTGCCCTTCGTGGGCGGGATCAGCCTCCCCCGGCACGCCTGGCGGCTGTGCGGCCTGCGCCGCATCGAGGCCGAGGTGGCCTACCTGGAGCCCTTCCCCGCCGCGGGCCCCCGCCGGGAGCTGGCGGAGCGGGCCCGGGCGGCCGTAGCCGGATGGCTGGCGGGCCGACAGGCCGAGACCACCCCTCCGGCTCAGACGTGGAAGCGGAAGCGGATGACGTCCCCGTCCCGGACCACGTAGTCCTTGCCCTCCAGGCGCCAGCGACCCGCCTCCCGGGCCCCCTGCTCGCCGCCGCAGGCCACGAAGTCCTCGTAGCCCACCACCTCGGCACGGATGAAGCCCTTCTGGAAGTCGCTGTGGATGCGCCCCGCGGCCTCCAGGGCGGTGGCCCCCACCGGGATGGTCCAGGCCCGCACCTCCTGCTGCCCGGCGGTGAAGAAGGTGTGCAGCCCCAGCAGCCGGTAGCCGGCTCGCACCAGACGGTGCAGGCCCGGCTCCTCCAGGCCCAGCTCGGCCAGGAACTCGGCCCGTTCCGCCTCTTCCAGCTCGGCGAGCTCGGCCTCCACGGCGGCGCACACCGGCACCACCGGGGCCCCCTGGGCCTCGGCCCGGCGGCGCACCGCCTCCAGGTGGGGGTTGTCGCGAAAGCCCCCCTCGGCCACGTTGGCCACATAGAGCACGGGCTTGGCGGTGAGCAGGTGCAGCTCCCGCAGCCAGGCGGTCTCCTCCGCCCCCAGCCCCTCCGCACCCAGGGTGCGGGCGGGGCGCCCGGCGTCCAGGTGGGCCTGCAGGCCCTCCAGGAAGGCCAGCCGGGCCCGGGCCTCCTTGGCCCCGGTCTTGGCCTGACGCCGGGCCTTCTCCAGGGCCCGGCCCACGGTCTCCAGGTCGGCCAGGGCCAGCTCGGTGTCGATGGTCTCCATGTCCGCCACGGGGTCCACGCGGCCTGCCACGTGGACCACGTCCGGGTCCTCGAAGCAGCGCACCACGTGGGCCACGGCGTCCACTTGGCGGATGTGGGCCAGGAACTGGTTGCCCAGGCCCTCGCCCCGGGAGGCCCCCGCCACCAGGCCCGCGATGTCCACGAACTCCATGGTGGCCGGCACCACCCGCCGGGGCCGGACGATGGCCGCCAGGCGCTCCAGGCGCGGATCGGGCACCGGCACCACCCCCACGTTGGGATCGATGGTGCAGAAGGGATAGTTGGCCGCCTCGATGCCCGCCTGGGTGAGGGCGTTGAACAGAGTGGACTTGCCCACGTTGGGCAGGCCCACGATGCCGCACTGGAATCCCATGACCCCTCCTCGGACCGCGCAGGGCCCGGTTGGATCCCCGCCTCCCCGCGGACGGTGCCCGCCGGAAGGCCCCTTCAGCGGGTGTGGAGGCGGTGCATGGCCCGCTGCAGATCGCCGGCCATGAGCTCGGGCAGCACCTCCAAGGCCCGGGCCACGGCCTCGCGAATCTGGGACTCCTCCTCCGCCGGCGGGCGGCCCAGGACGTAGGGGGTGACCAGCTCCCTGCTGCCGGGGTGGCCGATACCGAGGCGCAGGCGCAGGAAGCCCGCCTCTCCTAGCTCCTGCTGGATGCTGCGCAGCCCGTTGTGGCCGGCGTGTCCCCCGCCCCGCTTCAGGCGCGCGACCCCGGGCGGCAGATCCAGCTCGTCGTGGACCACCAACACCGCCTCGGGAGGGAGGCGCCAGTAGCGGGCGGCGGCGGCCACCGCCAGCCCGCTGCGGTTCATGTAGGTCAGGGGGCGCAGGAGCCAGCAGTCCCGCCCGGCCACCTGGGCCCGGGCCACCTCCCCGTGGAAGCGGGCCTCTCGCCGCCACAGGGCCCCGACCTGCCGGGCCAGGGCCTCGACGAACCAGAAGCCGGCGTTGTGCCGGGTGCCCTCATAGCGGGCCCCCGGGTTGCCCAGGCCCACGATGAGCCGCAGGGCCGGCTCCCCCGGACCGGCCGCCATGGCCGCGACGCCGCGCAGGGACACCCCGGGAGGTGGCGCCTCAACCGGCGCCCTCCTCCCCGCCTTCCTCCCCGCCTTCGGCGGCGGCCTCGGCAACCCCCCGGGGCAGCACGATGCTCACCACGGGCAGGTCATGCTCTGGCCCCTGGGCCAGCTCCGGGATGCTCACCCCGGGCGGCAGATCCAAGTCCGAGAGGTGGATGGACTGCCCCGCCTGGAGCCGGGAGCAGTCCACCTCGATGAACTCGGGCAGGTCCTTGGCCAGGCAGACCACGTCCACGTGGGTCATCAGGTGGTTCACCACCCCGCCGGCCTGCCGCACCCCGGGCGCCTGATCCTCACCCACGAAGTGCAAGGGCACGTGCATGCGCACCCGGGTGGTGTCGGTCACCCGCTGCAGGTCCAGGTGCAACACCTGCGGCTTGACCGGGTGACGCTGCAGATCCTTGAGGACCACGCGCTCCTCCTCCCCATTGATCCGGAGAGTCAGCACGTGGGAGTAGAAGGCCTCGTGCTCCATGGCCTTGAGCACCTCCTTGTGTAGGAGGCTCAGGGGCCTCGGCGGCCGGTCCCCGCCGTAGAGAATGGCTGGGACCTTGTCCTCCCGACGCAGGCGGCGGCTCGCACCTTTCCCCGTGTCGGCCCGAGGCTCGGCGTTGAGGACGAAGTCGAAGCTCATGCTCGCTCTCTCCCGCTCTTGCGGGCCGCGCGCAGCGGCCCTCCATGCCGGCGGGGGGCGCGCGACCACACCTCCCGCCGCCCGGGGCGCCCACGGCGCCCCTTCCAAAGCCCATGAAACACCTCACCAGCCCGGCGGCCCCGCCTGGCCCTCGACCCGCCTGCGCTCAGTCCATGAACAGGGAGCTGACGGACTCCTCGGCGTTGATGCGCCGGATGGTCTCGGCCAGCATGCCGGCGATGCTGAGCTGGCGGATCTTGGGGCAAGCCTGGGCCGCCGGGCCCAGGGGGATGGTGTCGGTGACCACCAGCTCGTCCAGGGCCGAGGTCTCGATGTTCTCCACCGCCCGCCCGGAGAGCACCGGATGGGTGCAGTAGGCCACCACCCTGGTGGCCCCGTGCTCCTTGAGCACCCGGGAGGCCTCGCACAGGGTGCCGGCGGTGTCCACCAGGTCGTCCACCAGCACGCAGGTGCGGCCCCGCACCTCCCCGATGATGTGCATCACCTTCGCCTCGTTGGGCCGCGGGCGACGCTTGTCGATGATGGCCAGATCCGCGTCCCCCAGGCGCTTGGCCATGGCCCGGGCCCGCACCACCCCACCGACGTCCGGCGAGACCACCACCAGGTCGGTGTACTTCTGCCGCCACACGTCCCCCAGCAAGATGGGCGAGGCGTAGACGTTGTCCACGGGGATATCGAAGAAGCCCTGGATCTGGTCCGAGTGCAGGTCCACGGTGAGCACCCGGTCCGCGCCCACGCTGGAGATCATGTTGGCCACCACCTTGGCCGAGATGGGCACCCGGGCCGAGCGGGGCCGGCGGTCCTGGCGGGAGTAGCCGAAATAGGGGATCACGGTGGTGATGCGCCGCGCCGAGGAGCGGCGCATGGCGTCCACCATGATCAGCAGCTCCATGAGGTGGGCGTCCGTGGGGGCGCAGGTGGGCTGGACGATGAACACGTCCTTGCCC
>WFXX01000224.1 GCA_015490395.1 Gammaproteobacteria bacterium
GCCTTCCGCCGGGCCTCCAGGCCCGAGGCATCGGGCCACCCCATCACCGTGGGGTCGAGGAAGTGGGCCTCGGCCACATGCTCCAGGCTTCGGTAGCGGGCGTCCCAGCCGTAGGCGGTCTGGAAGGCGACGTTCCAGACGGTGGGGGGATTCCGGTGCCCCCGCCGGCCCAGGGCGCCGGTGGCCGTGGACCGGGGCGTGGTGCCCCCGGCCAGCAGGTCGTGGCAGCTGTTGCAGGAGACGCTGGCGTCCACGGACAGACGCGGGTCGAACCAGAGGGTGCGGCCCAGCGCCACCCGCTCCGGGAGCTGGGGGTTGTCCCCGGGCACGGGGGGCCGCTCGGGCAGGGGCTGGAAGGGCTGGAAGGCCGCCGTGGCCACACCCGGCAGGGCCGCCGCGCCCAGGGCGGCCAGGAGGGCGGCGAGGGGCCGGGTTATCTCGAAACTGTAGAAGGTTAAGCATGCAACCTTATGTATTTTCATGGTTTCTCGTTCTGGTTTCTACTTTCGGTTCGGGCCAGGCCCCGCGCAGTTTACATCACGCCTCCAGGTGTGGAGAGGCTCGGGATGGCAAGGGCTCAGGTCGGGGAGGAATCTCCCGGCGGCGGGCCGGCGGAACCGGCGGAAACAGCCTCCTCAATGGCCCCCTGAGCCGCCTCCCAGCCGGGGAGCAGGCGCAGGTAGCGGTGGCGCACCTGGCCCCGGCCGTGGAGGCGGGCCAGGCGGGCGGCGCCGAGGGCGTTGGGCCGCCAGGGGAGCCCGTCCAGGAGACGGGGCACCTGGTCGTGGCCGTTGCAGGCCAGGAGCAGGTCGCAGCCGGCGGCCAGGGCCGCCCGGGCCCGGTCCACGAGATCCCCCTCCCCCGCCCCGGCCATCCCTAGGTCGTCGCTGAGCACGGCCCCCTCAAAGCCCAGCCGAGCCCGCAGCACCTCGCCGATCCAGCGGGCGGAGCGGCCGGCGGGGACCTCGTCCAGCCCCGGGAAGGCCACGTGGCCCATCATCACGGCCCCCAGGCCGGCCCGGATCAGGCTCCGGAAGGGGAGCAGGTCCCGGTCCCAGAGGGCCTGGAGGGTCCGCGGGTCTCGGGCCTCCCGGTGATGGGTGTCCTCCAGCACACCCCCGTGGCCGGGGAAGTGCTTGGCCACGGCGGCCATGCCAGCGTGCGCCACGCCCCGCTGCCAGGCCAGCCCCAGCTCGGCCACCACCTCCGGCTGGTGATGGAAGGCCCGGCCGGCCAGCACCGGATTGCCCCGCCGGCCGGGCGGGGCATCCAGGTCGAGGACGGGGGCCAGGTTGAGGTCCACGCCCACCGCCCGCAGCTCCGCCGCCCCCAGCCAGGCGATGAGCTCGGCGGCCCGCCGGGCGGCCTCGGGCCCGGCCCGGTCGTGGAGCCGTCCCAGGGCCCGGGGCGGGGGGAGCGCCACGAAGCCCTTCCGGAAGCGCTGCACCCGCCCCCCCTCCTGGTCCACGGCCACCAGCAGGGGGGGGCGGCGCAGGGCATGGATCTCGGCAACCAGCGCGGCCAGCTGGGGGGGATCCTCCAGGTTGCGCTCGAAGAGCACCACGCCCCCCACCTTGGGGTGCAGGAGCCACTCCCGCTCCTCGGCCTCCAGCCGGGGGCCACGGATGCCGATCATCAGCGGTCCCAGCGCCATCTCCAACGCCATGGGGGGCGTCCTCCTCTCCCTGGAGCGGGGCGGCCAGCCGTCCCGAGCATCCTAACCCGCGCGCCCCGCCCCGGGGGTGATCGGGCGCACAGCCCGGGAGGCGTCCCGCACGTCCAGCCGGTCCCGGAGGCGGTCGCCCAGGAGGTTCACCGCGAGCACCACCGCCACCAGGGCCAGCCCGGGGACCAGCACCGCGTGGGGGGCCACCAGCATGTAGCGGGCCCCGTCCCGGATCATGCTGCCCCAGGAGGCCTCGGGGGGCTGCACCCCCAGGCCCAGGAAGGACAGCCCCGCCTCGGCCACCACCGCCGCAGCCACGCCGAAGGTGGCCTCCACCACCAGGGGCGCCAGGGCCAGGGGGAGGACGTGACGGAAGAGCACCCGGCCGGTGCCCGCCCCCAGGGCCACGGCGGCCTGCACGTGCTCGCGCCGGCGCAGGCTCAGGGCCTGGGCCCGGGCCAGGCCCTGAGCC
>WFXX01000225.1 GCA_015490395.1 Gammaproteobacteria bacterium
ACCTCGGCCATGGCCCCCGCGCCTCCCCAGCCTCAGGGCCCCACAGGCCCGCCCTCCTCCTTGCGCACCCGTGCCGCTCGCGCCCGATAGGCCGCCTCCGCCTCGCGGTCGCCCCGGGCCCCGGCCTCGGCCGCCAGGCGCACCAGGGCCCGGTGGTGACGGGGATCCAGATACACGGCCCGGCGCAGGGCCTCCTCCCCCTCCGCCCGGCGGCCCTGGGCCAGCAGGGCGCTGCCCAGCAGGTAGTGGGCCTCGGCCTCCACGGGCTCGGCCTCCAGCCAGCGGCGGCAGAGGGCCTCGGCCTCGCCCGCTCGGCCCTCCTCCAGCAGCCGCGCCGCCTCCTCCCTGGCACGGGGCGGCGGCAGGGGCGGGCCAGAGGCCTGCCCGTCGGATCGACGAGACGGGCGGCGGCGGGCCTTGCGGGGAGACGGCCGCTTCGGGGCAGCGGCGACAGTGGCCTCGCGCAGCGGCCCCTCCACCACCGGCTCGAACGCCACGGTCCCGCCCTGGCGCAGGGGGCGGAACAGGCCCCTGGGAACGCGCCCGCCCTCGGCGTGGCCGACAAAGAGCAGCCCATCGGGTGCCAGCAGCCCCCATAGGCGGCTCAGGATTCGCTCCTGCAGGGGACGGCTGAAGTAGATGAGCACGTTGCGGCAAAAGACGACCTCGAAGGGCCCCACCAGCGCCTCGGGATCGAGCAGGTTGCCTTGGCGAAAGCGGACCAAGGCCCGGATGCGGCGGTCCACCTCCAACCCCTGGGGCGTGTGGCGGAAGTAGCGGGCCCGATAGTCTCCCTCGTCACCACGGAAGGACTTCTCCCCGTAGCAGCCCCGCCGAGCCACCGCCAGGGCCCGAGCGTTGACGTCCACCGCCTCCAGCTGCAGGGTGCCCGGCCCGTAGCCCAGCTCGTGGAGCACCATGGCGATGGAGTAGGCCTCCTCCCCGGTGGCGCAGGGCAGGCTGAGGACCCGCAGGGGCCGCTGGGGACGGGGCGGCCACCAGCGCCGGCGCACCTGCTCCCGCAGCAGCTCGAAGGGGCGCCGGTCGCGGAAGAACCAGGTCTCGAGGACGGTGACCTCGTCCACCAAGGCCTGGAGCTCGCCGGGATCCCGGCGCAGGCGCGCCAGGTAGGCGCCGGCATCGGGCAGGCCGCAGGCCTCCAAGCGGCGGCGCACCGCCCGCTCCACGGTGGCCCGGCCCACGGTGGCGCTATCCAGGCCGATGGCCTCCTCCAGCAAGGCCTCGACCCCCTCCAGCCCGGCCGGGCCGGCCAGCTCAGGTGGCGCGCCCACCGACTACCTCCCGGGCCGCCGCTCCGCCGACCCCCTCCAGCAGGCTATCCAGGTCCAGGAGCCGTACGGCGCCTTCGGGGGTGAGGACCGTCCCCGCCAGGGGCCCGCCCTCGCGCCCGGTCAACCTGGACCGGAGGGTGCCCGTCACCCCCTCCGCCCGCAGGCCCCACAGGGCCTCATCCTCGCCGCGGACCAGCACCAGGCGCGTGCTCAGGCGCCGACGACAAGGCCGGCCCGCGAGGCGGCGGCCCAGGTCCAGCACGGGAACGGCCCCGCCCCGGTAGGCCAGCAGCCCCGCGCAGCCCGTCCCCAGACCGGTGGCCGACTGCAGGGCCACGTCCGGCAGCACCTCCACCACTTGGCGGGCGGGCAGGGCGAAGCGGTCCCGGGCCACCCGCAGCAGAAGCAGGAGCATGAGGAACCCCTTAGGCGGCGGCCCAGCGCTCCTCCGCCCCGCGCAGGATACGGAAACGGGAGACCCCGTCCTGGAGACCGTGGGCGGCCTCGTTGAGCCGCTCGATGGCCGCGTGCGACTGGCGCAGGGAGTCCACCGTCTGCTGGGCCGCCTCGTTGAGCTGCACGATGGCCTGCTTGATCTGCTCCGCCCCCTGGGCCTGGGACTGCATCCCCTCGTGCACCAGCTCGAAGCGCGGCGCCAGGTTCTTCACCTCCTCGATGATGTGGGCCAGCTGCCGGCTCACCCCCTCCACCTCGGCCACCGAGCGGCGCACGTCGTCGCGGAACTTCTCCACGCTCATGACCCCGGCGGAGACGGCCGACTGCATCTCCTTGACCATCTGCTCGATGTCCCAGGTGGCCACGGCGGTCTGGTCCGCCAGGCGGCGGATCTCGGTGGCCACCACGGCGAAGCCCTGCCCGTACTCGCCGGCCTTCTCCGCCTCGATGGCCGCGTTGAGCGAGAGCAGGTTGGTCTGGTCGGCCACCTTGGTGATGGTGGTGACCACGGTGCCGATGTTGGCCGCCTTCTCGCTGAGCACCTCCAGCTTGGAGGCGATGGCCTGGGTGGCCTCCACGATGCGCTGCATGGTCTGGCCCATCTGCTCCAGGCCGGCCTGGCCCGCGCTGGCCGCCTCCCCCGTGGCCTCCGAGACCCGGGCCACGTCCTCCATGGTGTTGACCAGCTCCCGGGCGGTGGCGGAGATCTCTGTGGTGGTGGCCACGATCTCGTTCACGGTGGCGGCCTGCTCGGCGGCGGTGGCCTCCTGCTGCTTGGCGGTGGCGGCGATCTCGGTGGCCGAGGAGGTGACCTGGATCCCCGAGCGCTGCACCTGCTCCACCAGCAGCCCCAGGCTGTCCACCATCTTCTGGATGGCCCTGCCCAGCTCGGCCACCGCATCGTCGCCCTCCACCTCCAGGCGTCCGGTGAGGTCGCCCTCGGCGGCCCGGCGCACCACGGCCAGCATGGCGTCCACCCGCCGCTGGAGATCCTGCACCCGCTCCTGGCGCTCCTCCATGAGCCGGCGCAGGCTGTCGATCATGCGCTGCAGGCCCGCCCCTAGCTCGCCGATGGCGTCCTCGCCGCCGAAGGCCACCCGGCCGCTGAGGTCCCCGGCGGCGGCGCGGTTGACCAGCTCCAGCAGGTGCTGGACCTTCTCCTGCAGCTCCCGGGCCCGGGCCTCGGCCTCCTGCTGCAGGCGCACCTCCCGGGCCAGGCTCTCGTCCACGTGGTCGGCCATGCGGTTGTAGGCCCGGGCCAGCTGCCCCAGCTCGTCCTCGGCCAGCACCGGGGCGCGGGCCTCGGCATCGCCCTTGGTGCGCCGCTCGATGGCCTGCAGCATCCCGCCCAGGGGCCGCTTGATCCAGCGCCGCAACAGCAGGTTCACCACCACCAGGCCCAAGCCCAGGAGCAGGACGTTGGCCCCCACCTCGCCCCAGAGCTGGCGGGTCGCCGCCGCGTCCAGGGAGGCCAGGGAATAGCTGATGCGGATGGCCCCGTTCACGGCCCCCGAAGGGACGTTGTGGCACTGCAGGCAGTTGACGCCCCGGGTGCTGCCCGTGGCCCGGAAGGGCGTGAGCACGGTCACCACCCGGCCCTCCTCGGTCTGCTCCACCACGGTGATCTCCTCGCCGGCCAGGGCGCGTTGGTCCAGGGCGTCCCGGGGCTGCTCCTCGGGAAAGCCTGGCCCAAACTGGGCCCGCACCGGCTGGCCGCGGATCACCCGGGCGTCCACCACGTTGTGCCGGCGCAGCATCTTCTCGCGCAGGATGCCGCGCTCGCTCATGGTGCCGGTGAGCATCATGGTGTTGAGGCTGTCGAAGTACATGGTGGAGAGGTCCCTGACCTGCTGCATGGCCAGCTCCAGGACCTGCTCCTTCTGCCGGTAGGCCGCGTAGGCCGTGACGGCGCCCACCACCAAGGCGAAGACGCACACCACCGCCAGGTTGATCTTGGCCACCAGCGACCAGCCGCGGCGGCCGCCCTCGCTCTCCGGCAGCCCCGTCTCCTGCCGTCTCCCTACCCGTGTCCCGTCCATACCTGCCACCTCCCCGCGCGCGGCACCCTCCGCCCTTGCGCGGACGTTCGGGATCTGCTTCCCTCTACGAC
>WFXX01000226.1 GCA_015490395.1 Gammaproteobacteria bacterium
CGGGGGGGCCTGACCGTGTCCGGCCAAGGCCAGGGGCACCATCCCGCCCGCCAGCGGCCAGGCCACCGCCGGCAGGGCCGCCCCTCGGCCTGGGGGCACCCCTTGCAAGCCACGCCCCGCCGCCAAGGAGCGGGCCGCGTCCAGCAGGAGCAGGTAGAGAGGGCTGGCCACCAAGACGGCCGTCCCTAGCTGCGCGGCGGCCGTGCGGCCCAAGGCGGCCAAAGCGCCTGGGGCTGCTGCCACCGCCCCACCTGCATAATAGGCGGCTGTGGCCAAGGCCGCGTAGAGAAGCAGCAGCCCCCAGAACAAGAGGGGCAGGCGCCGCAGCCGGGCCGCCAGGGCCTCTGGCTCAAGCTCGGGATCGGTCAGGCGGGCAGCCTCAAGGGCTAGCCGACCCACGGCCGGCAGCCACCACAGCAGGATGAGCGCCACAACCAAGTGGGGGGCGCCCAGGCTGGGCGCACCCTCCAGGCGCAAGGAGGGATCCAGCCAAGCCTGCACCCCATAGCCGGCCACCGGCACCAGGGTGCAAGCCAAAACCGCTGGCAGGACGAGACGGCGAAACGCCTGCCGAGGTGGGTGCTCAGACCGCTGGGCGGCTGGGGGCTGCATGGACGCTGGCGCCTCTCGGGCAATCGACCCCTCCGGGAACCCCCGTGGGGATGGCTCGCTCCTCCAACCCCGGCGGCCGCCGTCGCTGCAAGCCGTCCCCGGGCGCCGTGCGTGCTCCCCTCGCAGCCGGTTCGCCTGCCCCCCTTCCTCCGTGCCGGCGGTTCAACGACGGCCGGGATCCGGTGTAGGATCCCGCTGGCCGAGGAACAATTTGATTTGAGTCACCATTATGCCAGAGCGGGCAGGCGGGAAACCAGCGCACATCCCTGCAAAGGGGAACGAGCGAGGCATGCGACGGCGGGATTTTCTCAAGGCGGTGGCCGTGGGGGGGGCCGCTGCCGCCCTGGCCGCCTGCGGTGGTGGCCCCGGGAGCGGGGGTACCGCCCCGACCGCCCGTCGACGCTATCGCTGGAAGCTGGTCACCACCTGGCCCCCCAACTTCCCCATCTTCCAGGAGGGCGTGGAGCGCTTCGCCCGGGAGGTGCGCCGCATGAGCGGCGGCAGCCTGAGCATCCAGGTCTTCGCCGCCGGGCAGCTCATCCCCGCCCTGCAGGTCTTCGACGCCGTCTCCCGCGGCACCGTGGAGATGGGCCACGGCGCCGCCTATTACTGGGCGGGCAAGATCCCCGCCGCCCAGTTCTTCACCGCGGTGCCCTTCGGCCTCAACGCCCAGGGGATGAACGCCTGGTTCTACGGCGGGGGCGGCATTGAGCTCTGGCACGAGGTCTACGCCCCCCACGGCCTGGTGGCCTTCCCCATGGGCAACACCGGGGTGCAGATGGGGGGCTGGTTCCGCAGGCCCCTAAAAGGCGTGGAGGACCTCCAGGGGCTCAAGATGCGCATCCCCGGCCTGGGCGGCAAGGTCATGGCCCGGGCCGGGGTCAACCCGGTGCTCCTGCCCGGAGGCGAGATCTACACCGCCCTGGACCGGGGCACCATCGATGCCACCGAGTGGGTGGGGCCCTTCCACGACCTGCGCCTGGGCCTGCACCGGGTAGCCCGCTACTACTACTATCCGGGCTGGCACGAGCCCGGCCCGGCCCTGGAGCTGAGCATCCACCGCCCGGCCTGGGAGGCCCTGCCCCGGGAGCTGCAGCTCATCGTCCAGCACGCGGCGGCCTCGGTGAACCTATGGATGCTCTCGGAGTTCGAGGCCCGCAACCCCGAGGCCCTGCGCACCCTGCAGGAGCGCCACGGGGTGCAGGTGCTGCCCTTCCCCGAGGAGATCCTGGAGGCCTTGCGCCGCCACAGCGCCGAGGTCCTGGACGGCCTGGGCCGGGACGACCCTGTCTTCCGCAAGGTGCACGCGGCCTACCGGGCCTTCCAGGAACATGGGGCCCGCTGGCGGGAGGTCTCGGAGCAGGCCTACGCCAAGGCCCTAGGGACCGGCGAACCGGTCAAGACCGGTGGGGCGGCTGCCAGAGGCGCACCCCCGGCCGCTTGAACAGCGGCAGCAGCGCCATCCCGGCCACGAAGCCGCCCAAGTGGGCCCGGAAGGCCACCCCCCCGCCTCCCGCCGGCGCGGTCAGGCTGCTGACGAGCTGGATCAGGAACCACAGCCCCAGCACCAGCACTGCCGGCAGCCGGACCACGTGGAGATAGAAGCCCAGGGGCACCGCCACCAGCACCCGGGCATGGGGATAGAGC
>WFXX01000227.1 GCA_015490395.1 Gammaproteobacteria bacterium
CTCCTGGGGCGGGGGCTAGGCCCCCTCCCGGCCCGGCCGGCGGCCGCTGCCCGCCTGGCGCGGGCCCTGGGGCAGGGCCCGGAGCCTGACTTGCCCGTGGCTGCCTGGCTGCAGGCCCTGGGCCAGCCCCGCGAGGCTGTGGCCGGCCTCTGGGAGCCTTTGTGCCTGGCCGCCCTCACCACACCCCCGGAGGCGGCCTCGGCCCGGGTACTCGCCCGGGTGCTGCGGGAGGCCCTCCTGGCCGGCTCCCGGGCCTCGGACCTGTTGATCCCCCGCCGCCCCTTGGGCGAGCTCCTCCCCGCGCCCGCGGCCCGGCGCCTCCAGGCCCTAGGGGCGCGGCTGCGCACCGGCCTCCGGGTCCGGGGGCTGCGCCTGGCACGGGGCCAGGTGGTGGGCGTGGAGACCGCCCAGGGAGTGCTGGAGGCAGGGGCAGTGGTGCTGGCCGTACCCCCCTGGGAAGCCGCCCGGCTCCTGCGCCCCCATCCCGAGCTGCGGACCCTGGCCCGGGATCTGGCGGCCCTGGAGCCGGTGCCCATCGCCACCGCCTACCTGGCCTACGGGGAGGGGGTCGCCCTGGGCGCGCCCCTCCTGGGCCGCCTGGAAGGGGCCTTCCAGTGGATCTTCGACCTGGGACACGGCGAGCCGCCGGGCTCCCCCCGCCGGGGCCTGCTGGCCGCCGTGCTCGGGGGCTCTCCCCCCACCGGTTGGGACGGGCGCGCCCTGGGGGAGCTGGCCGCAGCGGAGCTGGCCCCCCTGGTAGACGGCCGCCGCCCCTTGGGGATCCGGGTGCTGCGCGAGCGGCGGGCGGCCTTCGCCTGCACCCCCGCGGCCCAGGCCTTGCGCCCCGGCCCACGGGGACCGGTGCCCGGGCTGTGGCTGGCCGGGGACCACTGCGCCACCGGCTACCCCGCCACCCTGGAGGGGGCGGTGCGCTCGGGCCTGGCCTGCGCCCGGGCCCTCTTGGGAGCCCAGCGGGAGGCTCAGAGGTCCGAGAGGACCGAGTAGATCTCCTCCACCGAGGTGCGGCCCGCGCGGGCCAGGGCCACGGCGTTCTCGGCCAGGGAGACCATGCCCTGCTCCCGGGCCGCCTCCAGGAGCCGGTGCTTGGGAGCGCCCTCGGCGATGAGCTGGGACAGCTCCGGGCCCACCGAGAGCAGCTCGCAAACCGTGGTGCGGCCCTGGTAGCCGATCTTGCCGCAGAGCTCGCAACCCCGGCCCTTGTAGAAGACCTCGTCCGGGCCTAGGCCCAGCTCGCGGCGGATGGCCGGGTCCACCTCCTCCCGCTCCAGGCAGTGCACGCAGTTCAGGCGCACCAGGCGCTGGGCCATCACCCCCAGGAGGGTGGAGGCCAATAAATAGGGCTCGATGCCCATGTCCAGCAGGCGGGCCACGGTGCTCACCGCGTCGTTGGTGTGCAAGGTGCTCAGCACCAGGTGGCCGGTCAGGGCCGCCTTGTTGGCGATCTCGGCCGTCTCCTCGTCGCGGATCTCCCCCACCATGATCACGTCCGGGTCGTGGCGCAGGAAGTGGCGCAGCACCTGGGCGAAGCCCAGCCCCTTGGCCGGGGAGATCTGCACCTGCTCGATGCCCTCCATGTCGTACTCCACCGGGTCCTCCACCGTGAGGATATGGGGGTCGCGCCGGCGCAGCTCGTTGAGCAGGGCGTAGAGGGTGGTGGACTTGCCCGAGCCGGTGGGGCCGGTGACCAGGAACAGGCCGTGGGGCTTGGCCATGAGCCGGCGCACCTCGGCCAGCTCCTCCTTCCGCAGGCCCAGCCGGTCCAGCGGCCGCAGCCCCGCCTCCCGGTCCAGCACCCGGATCACCACGCTCTCACCCTTGACCGTGGGCACCACCGAGATGCGCAGGTCCACGCTCTTGCGGCCCCAGACCAGGCGGGCGTGGCCGTCCTGGGGCAGGCGCCGCTCGGCGATGTCCATCTGGGCGGTGATCTTGACCCGGCTCACCAAAGCTGGGAGCAGGGACTTGTGCAGGGACCTGGCGAAGTGCAGCTTGCCGTCGATGCGATAGTACACGTTCACCCGGTCCCGCTCGGGACGGATGTTGATATCGGAGGCCCCCCGGGAGATGCCCTGCACCAGGATGGCGTTGAGCAGCCGCACGATGGGCTTGCGCTGGGCCTCCTGCTCCATCAGGTGGATGGACTCCGGCTCCGGGGTCCCCACTGGATCGAGCTGGAGGGCCTCCATGGCCTCGTCCTCCTCCAGCTTGCTGTAGAAGCGCTGCAGCAGGTGCTGGATGTCCCGGGAAGCGGCCATCACCACCTCCACCGGCATCCGGGTGCTGAAGCGCAGGGCCTCCACCGCCTCCCGGTTGAAGGGGTTGTCCATGGCCACCACCAGCTTGCCCCCCACCTCGCCCAGGGGGACCAGGTTGTACTGCACCGCTAGGTCTGCCGGGACCAGGGAGAGCAGGTGGGAGGGCATCTCGAAACCGGCCAGGCGCACCGTAGGGATGCCCAGCTTGCGGGCCAGACACAGGGCCACCGCCTCCTGGGTCACCCAGCCCTGCTCCACCAGGATCTGGCCCAGGTGGCGGCTGCGCTGGCGTTGCTGGATGGCCAGGGCCGCGTGGAGCTGCTCTGGGGTGAGCAGGCCCTCCTCCACCAGCAGCTCCCCCAAACGCTGGTCAGTGGCCTGACGGCCGTTCGCCCCCCGCTCGCCCTCCCCGAGGAGCTTGTGCAGATCAGCGCTGGAGCGCAGGGGGAAGCCCTGCAACCGGATGTCGTTGCGAAGCTCGGCCATGACCCTCATCCTGGGCGCGGGAGCCACACCCGTCAAGAAACCGACAAGCCGACACCGGGACCAGCAGGGGGCGCCCGGGCCCACCGGCGATTGTAAGGAACCCCCTGGGTGGGTGCATGCGGCTCCCGTGCCCGCCCCTCGTGTTCGGGTGGGCGCCTGCGCAAGATCCCTGGCATGCTTCTGGCATCCGCTCGGGCACCGAGGAGGAGGCGAAGGGAGACCGTCATGCAGAGCACCCAGACCATGGAGGCCGTCATCCCCTTGCGGCGGCCTCCCGCGCACACCCCGAGCCTGACCCCGGGGGCCGCCACCCCCGCCCGCCCGGCCTCGGAGGAGGCCGCTTGGCGCATGACCCAGCTGCTCCAGACCACCTTGGAGCTGCGGGCCCTCCTGGAACTCTTCGCCCGGGAGCTGGCCACCGTGGTCCCCCACGACGGCCTCGGCTACCGCTGCCGGGAGCGGGCCCTGGAGGTCAACCTGGGCCGCAGGGCCCGCCACCGCTGCACCTATCGCCTGGTGATCGGCCAGGAGGGCCTGGGCGAGCTGACCCTGTACCGGCGGCGGCGCTTCGCGCCTGGGGAGCTGGTCCACCTGGAGAACCTGCTCTGCGCTTTGGTCTATCCCCTGCGCAACGCCCTGACCTACCTGGAGGCCCTACGGGCGGCCCATAAGGACCCCCTTACTGGGGTGAACAACCGCAGCACCTTCGGCGCCACCCTGGAGCGGGAGGTGGAGCTGGCCCGCCGCCACGGCACCCCCTTCTCCCTGCTGGTGATGGACCTGGACCGCTTCAAGGCCATCAACGACCGCTATGGCCATGCCGTGGGGGACCAGGCCCTACGGGCCGTGGCCGCCGCCATCACCCGGGTGGTGCGCCGCACGGACATGCTCTTCCGCTATGGCGGGGAGGAGTTCGTGCTGCTGCTCAGCAACACCGGCGAGGGCGGCGCCCTGCTGCTGGCCGAGCGCATCCGCCGGGCCGTGGCCCGCCGCCCCCTGGAGGTCGAAGGGCTGCGCCTGCCGGTGACGGTGAGCATCGGCGTGGCCAGCCTGCGCCCCGGCGAGGATGGCCCCGCCCTCTTCGCCCGGGCCGACCAAGCGGTCTACGCGGCCAAGGCCGGCGGCCGCAACCGGGTCTGTCCCGCCCCCTGAAGGCCTGCAAGGGCGGCCGGCGGCCAAGCCCCCGGAGCTTGGGAGGGCCGGGGGAAGGGGCTAAGATGGCCGGCCATGCCCCGGCGTCGTCTTTTGCCCGAGTGGGCCCCCCAGTCAGGGGTCCTCATCGCCTGGCCCCACGAGGGCACCGACTGGGCCCCCTTGCTGGAGGCGGTGGAGGCCGAGTACCGCCTCCTGGCGCGGACCCTGGCCGCCTGCCTCCCGGTGCTGGTGCTCTGTCGGGATGAGGCACACCGAAAGGAAGTGGCCGGCCAGCTCCGCGACCTCCCCCCCGGCCGCCTGCGCCTGGCCTGCTGCCCCTATGACGACACCTGGACCCGGGATTACGGCCCCTTGGCGGTGGCCGGGCCGCAAGGGCTGGAGCTGGTGGACTGCCGCTTCGACGGCTGGGGGGGCAAGCATCCGGCGAACCGGGACGACGCCGTCACCGCCTGCCTCCACGCCCAGGGGCTCTTCGGGGAGGTGCCCCTGCGCCGGGCGGAGCTGGTGC
>WFXX01000228.1 GCA_015490395.1 Gammaproteobacteria bacterium
GACGAGGAGGGGAAGGCCGGGCGCCTTCCCCTTTTCGCATGGCCGTGGAGGGGACGGGCAGGGGAGGAGAGCGAGGTGACGGAGAGCGAGCTGGAGGGGCGTCTCCGGGCCCTGGTGCGGGAGGCCGGCGAGGCCGCCGCCCGGGCCGCGGACCTGCGGTCCCTGGACGAGGTGCGGGTGCGCTACCTGGGGCGCAAGGGCCTGATCACGGGGCAGCTCAAGGCCATCGGCTCCCTCCCGCCGGAGGAGCGCCCCCGGGCCGGGCAGGCCGTGAACCGCGCCAAGGAGGAGGTCCAGGGCCTCCTGGAGGCCCGCCGCCGGGCCCTGGAGGAGGAGGCCCTGGCCCGGCGCCTGCAGGCCGAGGCCGTGGACGTCACCCTCCCCGGCCGGGGCCAGGCCCGGGGCGGGGCCCATCCGGTGAGCCGCACGCTGGAGCGGATCCTGGCTCTCTTCCGGGAGGGGGGCTTTGAGGTGGCCGAGGGCCCCGAGGTGGAGACCGACCACTACAACTTCGAGGCCCTCAACATCCCCCCGGACCACCCCGCCCGGGCCATGCACGACACCTTCTACTTCCCCGACGGGCGGCTGCTGCTGCGCACCCACACCTCCCCGGTGCAGATCCGGGTCATGGAGCGCCGCCGCCCGCCCCTGCGCATCGTGGCCCCCGGGAGGGTCTACCGCTGCGACTCCGATCCCACCCACACCCCCATGTTCCACCAGGTGGAGGGCTTCCTAGTGGACGAAGGGGTGAGCTTCGCCCATCTCAAGGGGGTGCTCATCGCCTTCCTGGCCCGCTTCTTCGAGCGTGACGACCTGCCGGTGCGCTTCCGGGCCAGCTATTTCCCCTTCACCGAGCCCTCGGCCGAGGTGGACATCGGCTGCGTGATCTGCGACGGCACGGGGGGCGGCTGCCGGGTGTGCAAGGGCACCGGTTGGCTGGAGGTGCTGGGCTGCGGGATGATCCATCCCCGGGTCCTGGGGCAGGTGGGCATCGACCCTGGGCGCTGGTCCGGATTCGCCTTCGGGCTGGGGGTGGAGCGGCTGTGCATGCTTCGCCACCACATCGACGACCTGCGCCTGTTCTTCGAGAACGACCTCCGCTTCTTGAGGCAGTTTTCTTGATTTGACAAGTAGTTGACATCTTTTCCTAAAGGTGAGCTTTAGATGAGGCTCAGCGAGGCCTGGCTGCGCGAGTGGGTGGACCCGGACCTGGACCGGGAGGCGCTCTGCGAGCTGCTTACCGTGGCCGGCTTGGAGGTGGAGGCCGTGGAGCCCGTGGCCCCTCCTTTCGAGGGGGTGCTGGTGGCTCGGGTCCTGGAGGTAGCCCCCCACCCGGACGCCGACCGGCTTCGGCTCTGCCGGGTGGAGACCGGGGGAGGCGATCCGCTGCCGGTGGTCTGCGGCGCGCCCAACGTGCGTCCGGGCCTCCTCGCCCCCCTGGCCCGGGTAGGCGCCCGTCTTCCGGGCGGGGCTCGCATCCGCCGGGCCCGCCTCCGGGGCGTGGTTTCCGAGGGGATGCTCTGCTCGGCCGAGGAGCTGGGCTTGACCGGGATAGGCGAGGAGGGGGGGCTCCTGGAGCTGCCTCCCGAGGCCCCGGTGGGCGAGGACCTGCGCGCCTGGCTGGGCCTGGAGGATGTGAGCATCGAGCTCTCCCTCACCCCTAACCGGGGCGATTGCCTCAGCGTGCGGGGCGTGGCCCGGGAGGTGGCCGCCCTCACCGGCGCGGCCCTGGGCGGGCCGCGCCTGGCCCCCGTGGCCACGGCTTGCGGCGAGACCCGGCCCGTGGCTGTGGAGGATCCCAAGGCCTGTCCCCGCTATCTGGGCCGCGTGGTGCGGGGGCTGGACCCCAGGGCCCGAACCCCCCTGTGGCTGCAGGAGCGGCTGCGCCGCAGCGGGCTGCGGCCCATCCATCCCGTGGTGGATGTCACCAACTACGTCATGCTGGAGCTGGGCCAGCCCATGCACGCCTTCGATCTGGCGTGCCTACACGGGGGCGTCACCGTGCGCCGGGCCCGGGGGGGCGAGCGGCTCCGGCTCCTGGACGGCCGGGAGGTGACCTTGGCCGGTGGGGAGCTGCTCATCGCCGACGGCTCCGGCCCCGTGGCCTTGGCCGGCATCATGGGCTGCGAGGGCAGCGCCGTGGCCGAGGGCACCCGGGAGGTCCTGCTGGAGGCGGCCTTCTTCAGCCCCACCGCGCTCGCCGGCCGGGCCCGGGCCCTGGGCCTGCATACCGATTCCTCCCACCGCTTCGAGCGGGGGGTGGATCCGGAGCTGCCCCCCCTGGCCATGGAGCGGGCTACCGCTCTGCTGCTGGAGATCGCCGGCGGCGAGGCTGGTCCGGTGGTGGAGCGGCTGAGCCGGGAGCACCTGCCGGCCCGCCGGTCCATTCTCTTTCGGCCCGCCCGGGCCGAGGCCCTGCTGGGCACGGCTCTGGACCGGGAGGCCCTGGCCGCCGGCCTGGGCCGGCTGGGCCTGGCCGTGGACCGCTCCGATGCCGAGGCCTGGCGGGTGATCCCGCCCAGCCACCGCTTCGACCTGGCCCTGGAGGAGGACCTGGTGGAGGAGGCCGCCCGGCTCCACGGTTACCAGCGTCTGCCCAGCGAGCTGCCCCGCATTCCGCTGGCCCTGCCCACCCGGCCGGAGGAGCGGGTGGATCCGGAGCGGGTGCGAGCTCTCCTAGTGGAGCGGGGCTACCACGAGGCCGTTACCTACAGCTTCGTGGACCCCGGGCTGCTGGCCCGGCTGGATCCCGGTCGCCGCCCGCTGCGCCTGGCCAACCCCATCGCGGCGGACCTGGCGGTGATGCGTACCACCCTCTGGGCCGGCCTGCTCCAGGCCCTGGTGCGTAACCGCAAGCGCCAGCAGGAGCGGGTGCGCCTCTTCGAGCTGGGACGCCGCTACCTGCCTGCCCCGCCGGGGGAGGGGTCCTCCGGGGACGGGCACCCCGTGGAGGAAGAGGCCGTAGTGGCCGGACTGGCCTGGGGCCCCGCCCTCCCCGAGCAGTGGGGGGCGGGGGGCAGGCCGGCGGACCTGTTTGACCTCAAGGGAGACGTGGAGGCCCTCCTCGCCCTGAGCGGCCGTCCCGGGGCATGGCGCTTCGTCCCCCGGAAGCACCCCGCCCTGCATCCCGGCCGTAGTGCCGCTCTCCTGGCTCCCGAAGGGGGGACGGCTGGCTGGCTGGGGGAGCTGCACCCCCGCCTCGTGGAGGAGCTGGAGCTGGGGGCGGCGCCCCAGCTCTTCGAGCTGCGCCTCTCTGACCTAGAGCCAGTGGCCCTGCCCCGTTTCCGGCCCTTGTCCCGTTTCCCCGCTGTACGGCGGGACCTGGCGGTGGTGGTGCCGGAAGAGGTCCCGGCCGCGGAACTCCTGGAGGCGGTGCGGGAGGCGGCGGGCGAGGTCCTGCAGGAGGTGGTCCTGTTCGACCTGTATCGGGGCAGGGGTGTGGAATCCGGGAAAAAAAGCGTGGCCATGGGCTTGACGCTGCAGGACTTCTCGCGCACCCTTACCGACCGTGAGGTCGACGCCGTGGTGGGCCGGGTGGTGGCGCTGCTGCAGCAGCGCTTCCAGGCCGGCCTGAGGGGAAGCTGAGCGGGGAGCTGGGGGAGCGGCATGGCACTGACCAAGGCGGACCTGGCCGAGCGCCTCTTTGAGGAGCTGGGGCTGAACAAGCGCGAGGCCAAGGAATTCGTGGAGGCCTTCTTCGAGGAGATCCGCCTCGCCCTGGAGCGGGGCGAGCAGGTCAAGCTCTCCGGCTTCGGCAACTTCAACCTCCGGGACAAGAAGGAGCGGCCGGGGCGCAACCCCAAGACGGGGGAGGAGATCCCCATCACCGCGCGGCGGGTGGTCACCTTCCATCCCGGGCAGAAGCTCAAGCAGCGGGTGGAGGCCTATGCTGGAACCCAGCCTCGCGAGTGAGGGTCGGCGCCAAGCGCGTCCGGCGGCCGCCGAGCTGCCGCCCATCCCGGCCAAGCGCTACTTCACCATCGGCGAGGTGGCCGAGCTCTGCGGGGTCAAGCCCCACGTGCTCCGCTACTGGGAGCAGGAGTTCCCCCAGCTCAGGCCCGTCAAGCGTCGTGGCAACCGCCGCTACTACCAGCATCAGGATGTGCTCCTGGTACGCCAGATCCGCACCCTCCTCTACGAGCAGGGCTACACCATCAGTGGGGCCCGGCAGCGCTTGGCGGGGGAGGCCGCCGAGGCCGAGGGGCTGCAGCGGCGGGAGGTCATCCGCCAGCTCCGCGCCGAGCTGGAGGACATCCTGGCCATCCTCAAGGATTGAACCCGGGCACGCTCCTTGACCCCCGGGGCGGCAAATCGTGTATCATCTGCTGCTGGCCGCAGCGCGGGAAAGCCTTGCGCCACGCGGCCTTAATGCTTTCACGGGGCGTAGCGCAGCCTGGTAGCGCACCTGAATGGGGTTCAGGTGGTCGGAGGTTCAAATCCTCTCGCCCCGACCAAAGAAATCAATACGTTACGCTATTACCCCTTCCCTCCGCTGGGTCGTTTTTTAGAAAGGTCCTTCTAAAATCCGGGCCGCCGCGGCCTCAGGCGGCCCGACGGGGCTGGTCGGCCGTCCGCTGCCGCCCCAGCCGCCGCTCCGGCTCCACGTGTTGCGAGCCGGAGCGGCTGTTCCCCTCCCGCAAGAGGGCACGCCGAGGAGCTGGTACAGGGCGGGCACCAGTCCAGCATGCCGGTGAGGATGGGGTCGACCGCCGCCAGCATGGCCACCGCGTGCCAGGCCTGGAAGGTGGCGCCCGCCCGGCCCAGCGTAGGCGACCCAGCGTAGGCGATCCAGCGGGGCGAAACCCGCCGCTATCTGCAGCACGCGGTCCCAGCCCTCGTTCTGGATGACGCCGAGCCGCTGGCGGATCCGTTTCATGGTCGATCACCGCCCCCCCTCATGGGGCTTGCCGCTCGGGGGCCTCGCTGGGGGTCCTCTCTTATGGGAGACCTCGTGTCGCTGGTGACGGTTTCGGCAGGGCCGTCCGGGGCTCTGGGCGGGCGATAAGGTCGGCGTGGTGGGCAGGCAGCCGAGGCGCGATGCGGGCGGGCAGGTGCTTGAAGACCGGATGGAGGCGCAGGTGCTGGCTGCTTGCTGGCGACGCGGCGGGGCGCCTGCTCCGCCCCACGTGCTGGGCGAGGTCCACGGTCACCCCCCTGGCGAGGGACTGAACGGCCCCTATCGGCCCGGGAGACGCAGCCCGGGGACCTGCGCAGCACCGGCGACGAGGTCGCCGGAGTCGTCGCTGAGGCTGATTGGCAGCCGGCCCTCACGGGCAGTGGGGCCGGTGCCGGCCTGGTAGCCGGGGAGGATGGTGAGAGCCACACGAGGAGGAAGAGGACGAGCAGGGTGGCGAGGCCCTTTCGCCCGAGCAGGACGGGTGCACCGGTGGGGGGAAGCTCGCATCGGGCAGTCCTCCCTGTGGGATGGGCCTGCCCCCCTGCAACGTGCGGGGGGTCCCGGTGGGTGGCGACCGAGGCCCGAGAAAGAGGCAGGGGGGCCTGAGGCCCCCCTGCCGGCTCCCTTGGTAGGCGATGAGCTCAGGTGCCCCCGCCTTGGTGGCCTTTCATGCCGCCCTTGGGGTGGCCAGCGGGCATGCCGCTGCCCGTTCCGTGCCCCATCCGGCGGTGCATCATGCGTAGCCGCTGCCGCTGCTCGGGGGTGAGCAGCTCCTTGATGGTGGCGAGCTGATCGATGAAGGCTTGCCACAGCTGCCCTTCCAGCTGCCCGATGCGCCCCAGGAGCTCGCCGGCCTTGTCCTTGTCGATGGTATCGGCGCGCAGCAGGGCCTGCAGGTCCTGCTGCGCGGCACGCAACCTGGCCTCGGTGACGGCGTGCTCCTCGATGTAGCGGTCGCGCAGCTCGCGCAGACGCTGCACCTGACCCTTGTCCAGGCCCAGGCGGTTAGCCATCCTCAAGAAGTGGGCCGCGGCGTTGTGGGGCCGCAGACCGTGATGGCCGCCGCGATAGCCCCCATGATGGCCTGTGGCGCCATGCATGCCCTTGCCGTGTCCGCCCATGCCTCCTGGGGGGGCGGCCAGGGCGGCCCCTGCCAGCCCCAGGGCCAGGCCAGCGCCCAGCAGCAGCCGGGGCAGGGGGTGCAGCCTCGTTTGCCAGTCTCTGCGATGCCCGTCCATGCTGTCTCTCCTCGCGATGGTGCGGGCGAGCCACGCCTCGACAGGCGCGGCCCCCGCGGGTGGAACAGGTCCTACGGGGCCGCCCGCCGGAAGTTGGCCGGTGGCGGCCTGAAGGCTAAGATAACCACCTTGCGCCGCGCCCGTCGAGGCGCGGCCTCCGGAAGGAGAGAGCCGTGCTGACCGCCTTCACCCTCCAGGGGGGACGCCTCGCCCAGATCCCGGCCGACGCCGCGTCCCTGGAGCGGGACGACGTGCTGTGGGTGGACCTGGTGGACCCCACCCCGGAGGAGCGGGCCCGGGTGGAGGCCTTCTACCGCCAGCCCCTGCCGGCCCCCGACGAGGTGGAGGAGATCGAGGCCACGGCCCGCTTCTACGAGGACGCCGACGGGCTCCACATCCACTCCTTCTTCCTCCACGAGGCCGAGGGCCGGCCGCGCAACACCACGGTGGCCTTCACCCTGCGCGAGGGCCGGCTCTTCACCTTGCACGACCGGGACATCCCCGCCTTCCGGCTGTTCCGGCTCCGGGCCCGCCGGGAGGTGGGCCTGGCCCGGGACGCCCTCTCCATCCTCATCGCCCTGTTCGAGATCAAGGTGGAGGACCTGGCCGACACCATGGAGCAGGTGCACACGGGCCTGGAGAAGATCTCCCGGGAGGTGCTGGAGGAGAGCGAGGTGGACCTGGAGGATGCCATCGACGAGCTGGCCCGTCACGAGGACCTCAACGGGAAGGTGCGCCTGTGCCTGATGGACACCCGGCGGGCGCTGAACTTCCTGCTGCGCCGGCGCCGCCTGGACGAGGAGCTGGCCGAGCGGGCGCGGGAGGTGCTGCGCGACATCGACTCCCTGCTGCCCCACAACACCTTCCTCTTCGAGAAGGTGAACTTCCTGATGGACGCCGCCCTCGGCTTCATCAACATCGAGCAGAACCAGATCATCAAGACCTTCTCCATCGCGGCGGTGGTCTTCCTCCCGCCCACCCTCATCGCCAGCGTCTACGGCATGAACTTCCACCACATGCCGGAGCTGTCCTGGCGCTTCGGCTATCCGCTGGCCCTGGGCCTGATGGTGCTCTCGGGGGTGGCCCCTTATTGGTACTTCAAGCGTAAGGGCTGGCTGTAGCGCGGTGGCGGACGGGGCTCAGGCGGGCCGCAAGCCGGTGCTGGGCTGGCGGGAGTGGGTGGCCCTGCCGGATCTGGGGGTGGAGGCCATCAAGGCCAAGGTGGACACCGGGGCCCGGACCTCGTCCCTCCACGCCTTCGACCTGCGCCCCTGCCGGGAGGGCGGCCGGTTGTGCGTGCGCTTCGGGCTCCATCCCCTGCAGCGGCGCTCGGACGTGGTGGTGCACTGCCTGGCCGAGGTGGTGGACCGACGGCTGGTCACGGACTCCGGCGGCCACCGGGAGTGGCGCTTCGTCATCGTCACCGGGCTGCAGGTGGGGCGGGAGCGTTGGCCGGTGGAGGTCACCCTCACCGACCGCGAGGGGATGGGCTTCCGGATGCTGCTCGGGCGCAGCGCCCTGCAGGGCCGCTTCCTGGTGGACCCGGGCCGCTCCTACCTCAGCCGCCCGCCCCCGCCCCGTCCCCGGCGGCGGGAGCGGGACGGGCGCTGAGCCATGCGCATCGCTATCCTCTCCCGGGGCCGGAGCCTGTACTCCACCCGGCGCCTGGTGGAGGCGGCCGAGGTCCGGGGCCATGCCGTGGAGGTGATCGATCCCCTGCGCTGTTACATGGAGATCACCTCCGCCCATCCCATGGTCTACTACCAGGGGCGGGCCCTAGAGGGCTTCGACGCGGTGATCCCGCGCATCGGGCCCTCGGTGACCTTCTATGGCACCGCGGTGCTGCGCCAGTTCGAGATGATGGGGGTCTTCCCCCTCAACGAGTCGGTGGCCATCAGCCGGGCCCGGGACAAGCTGCGCAGCCTCCAGCTCCTGTCCCGGCGCGGCATCGGGCTGCCGCGCACGGGTTTCGCCGACAGCCCCGACGAGATCTCCCACGTCATCGACCTGGTGGGCGGCCCGCCGGTGGTCATCAAGCTGGTGGAGGGTACCCAGGGCATGGGCGTGGTCCTGGCCGAGACGCGCAAGGCCGCCCGCAGCGTCATCGAGGCCTTCATCGGGCTCAAGGCCAACATCCTGGTGCAGGAGTTCGTGGGCGAGTCGGCGGGGGTGGACCTCCGCTGCCTGGT
>WFXX01000229.1 GCA_015490395.1 Gammaproteobacteria bacterium
GTCCACCAGCAGGGCCAGGCCGGCGCTGTCCACCCGCTCCAGGCCCGCCAGGTCCAGCTCCACCCGCCCCCGGTGGGGCTTCGGCCCTGGCCCCTCCGCCAGCGCGGGGACGGTGGCAAAGCCCAGCTCGCCGCACAACCGGTAGCGGCCAGGCCCCACGGGCTCCAGCCGGACGGCCTCAGCCACCGTCGCCCTCCCCGGGGGCCTGGCCGGCGCGGCGGTTGCGCTCGGCCAGCTCGGCCAGCAGCCGCTCCAGGCCCTGGCTGGCGATCTGGCTGGCGAAGCTGGCCCGATAGTTGGCCACCAGGCTCACCCCCCCGATGCGCACGTCCACCACCTTCCAGCCTTCCTTCCCATGGCGCATCAAGTAATCCACGGGAACGGGCTCTCCGCCTCCCGGGGGCAGGATCCGGGTGCGCACCGTCACCCGCCCGGGACGGGAGCCAGGGCGGGAGGTCAGCAGCTCCAGCCGGGCCTCGGTGTAGTCCAGCAGGGAGCGAGCGTAGGTGCGCACCAGCAGGCGGCGGAACTCCGTCACGAAGCGGCGGCGCTGCTCGGGGGTGGCCCGGCGCCAGTGCTTGCCCAGCACCCAGCGGGCGATGCGGCGGAAGTCGAAGTGGGGCAGCACCTCCTCGCGCACCAGCTCGTAGAGCCGCTCCGGGTGCTCGCGCAGCTCCGCCTCGCGGCGGCGAAGGATCTGGAGCAGGCGCTCGGCGGTGCCCTGCACCAGCTGCTCGGCCTCCCGAGGATCGGGCCTTGAAGCAGTGGCCACCTCAGCCAGGGCCGCCGCGCCTCCCCAGCCCGCCAGCACCCAACCGCCCCAGGCCGCCAGGGCTCCCAGGCAGGCCAGCAGCAGCGCCAACGGCCGCGCCCGAGCCATCGTCAGGGCCCCTCCTCGCCCGCGGCCTGGCTGAACAGGAAGCGGCCCAGGACCTGCTCCAGCACGAGGGCGGACTGGGTGAGCTCGATGCGGTCACCGTCGGCCAGGTACTCCTCCTCCCCGCCCGGCTCCAGGGCCACGTACTGCTCCCCCAGGAGGCCGGAGGTGAAGATGGCCGCCGTGGTGTCCACGGGGATGCGGTCGTAGCGCCGGTCGATGCGCAGGGTCACCACCGCCTCGTAGCGCTCCTGGTCGTAGTCGATGGCCGTCACCCGGCCGATGCGCACCCCGCCCATCTTCACCGGGGAGCGCACCTTCAGCCCCCCCACGTTCTCGAAGCGGGCCTGCAGCTCGTAGCCGTCCCGGTCGGTGAGGGCGGCCACGTTGCTCACCTGCAAGGCCAGCACGAGCAGGGCTCCCAGCCCCGCGGCCACGAACAGGCCCACCACGGTCTCCAGCGCTCGGCTCTGCGGCATGGTCTCAGCCTTCGTTGAACATCAGGGCGGTGAGCACGAAATCCAGGGCCAGCACCGCCAGGGCGGTGTGCACCACGGTGCGGGTGGTGGCCCGGCTCACCCCCTCGGAGGTGGGGGTGCAGTCGTAGCCCTCGAAGACGGCAATCCAGCTGGCCACCACCCCAAAGGCCGCGCTCTTGATCACCCCGTTGAGGACGTCGTCGATCAGATCCACCCGGGCCTGCATCTGGGACCAGTAGGCCCCGGCGTCCACGCCCAGCAGCCCCACCCCCACGAAGTAGCCGCCGTAGACCCCCACCGCGCTGAACAGGGCCGCCAGCAGGGGCATGGCCAGCACCCCGGCCAGGAAGCGGGGGGCCACCACCCGGGCCATGGGGTCCACGGCCATCATCTCCATGGCGGCGAGCTGCTCGGTGGCCTTCATCAGCCCGATCTCGGCCGTCAGCGCCGAGCCGGCCCGCCCGCCGAAGAGCAGGGCGGTGACCACCGGCCCCAGCTCCCGCACCAGGGACAGGGCCACCACCACCCCCAGGGACTCGGCGGCCCCGAAATCGGCCAGCGTATTGTAGCCCTGGAGCCCCAGCACCATGCCCACGAAGGCCCCGGAGACCACGACGATCACCAGGGACAGCACCCCCACCCCGTAGAGCTGCTGGACCACCAGGGAGGGGCGGCGCAGCACGGCGGGCAGGGCCAGCAGCACCTGCAGCAGGAACAGATGCCCCCGCCCCAGGCGCTGCAGGGCCCC
>WFXX01000230.1 GCA_015490395.1 Gammaproteobacteria bacterium
CCTCCTGGGCTCGGTGGAGGAGGTGCACCTGGTGCTGGCGGGTGGGGCGGAGGTGGCCGTCCGTCCCGCCCCCGCCCGGCCCTTGGAGGCTCTGCCCTGGCCCTTTTGGACTCTGCTGGCCTACGGCACCGTAGCCCTCCTGGTGGCCGGTTGGCTGGTGGGGGCCATCCCCTCCCGTCAGGTGGGCGCCTGGCTGCTGCTCTCGGCGGTGGGTTTTCTCCTGCTCTGCGCCACCATCGCCGTCTTCGCCAACCGGGAGTTGACCCTGGGCGATGGTGTGCTTCCACCCCTGGTGGCGGCTAACCATTTGGGCAACAACCTCTTCGGCTTGGCCTTCGTGGGGATGCTCTGGCACTACCCCCGCGTGTTGGGCCGGCGCTGGCTGCTCGCCCTGCTGGCCCTGGCCACGGCCCTGCTCTGGGCCAACGAGCTGGGCCGCTGGCTACGCTTCCCGGGAGAGAACAACCTCTGGCCCATTGGATTGCAGGTGGGCACCGGTTTGGCCCTGCTAGGGGCCCAGTGGGCCCGCTCCCGGGGCGATGCGGAGGCCCGGGCGGCGGTACGTTGGCTGGTGGTCCTCTTCGCCCTCGGGGTCGTCATTCCTGCGGCTGTCTACTACCGCCTGGGCTGGGACCAGGAGGGCCACCCCGTCACCCTTTTGGTGCTGGTCCTGGGGGTGATCATGTGCGTCTACGCCGGGATGCTGGCCGGCGTGGCCCGGGTGCGCCTGTTCGGGGTGGAGCGCTGGTGGATGGGGGCCTGGACCTGGGGCATGGCGGCCCTGGGCATCTTGGCCCTGGACGGGCTTATCACAGCCACGTTGCCCTTCCTGGGCCAGACCCAAGCTTGGGGCCTGGCCCTGGCCGCGGTGGCCTGGGTCTATTTCCCCTTGCGGCAGTGGCTCTGGGGACAGATCCGTCCGGGCCGTCGAGCCCTGGCGCTGCCCCGGGATCTGCCCCAGTTGCTGGTGCAGCACCTAGCCCGGGCCGATCCCGACCGGCTGGAGGAGGCCTGGGGCGAGCTCCTGCGGCGCCTGTTTCGCCCTCTGGTCCTGAAGCGGGGGCCCGGCAGGCCTGCCCCCGAACTCTCTCCAGGCGGGGAGCGGCTCTACGTGCCGGCTTTGGAAGGGGGTCGAAGCTGGGTCCTGCACCTGGCGGACCGGGGGAGCCGGCCCTTCGACGAGGCCGACCTGCGCCAGGCGCGGGTGGCCCTGGCCCTGGCCCAGGCCTTCGTCCCCCGGTGGCGGGCCTACCGGCGGGGCATGGAGGAGGAGCGGGCCCGGGTGCGTCGGGATCTGCACGACGAGGTCGGCGGGCGCCTGCTCAGCTTGGTGCACCGCTGCGAGGGCACGCCGGAGGCCGGTCTCGCCCGCGAGGCCTTAGTGGACCTGCGGGAGGTCCTCCACCTGGGCCTGGAGGAGGATCCTCCCACGGACCTGGAGCTCCTGGCCGGCCGCTGGCGGGCTCAGGTGCGCGAGCGCCTGGAGGAAGGTGGTGTGGCCCTGGTCTGGTCCTGGCAGGCCGGGGGTGGCGGTGCCGGCGAGGGGCCGGGCCTGGCCCCGGAGGAGGCCCTGGCCCTGGGGCGGCTCCTGAGGGGGTTGGCGGTGGCCATGGCCCGCCGCTGTCCTGGCGGCTGGCTGGAGGTGACCGGCTCGCCGGGCGGCGCTGGGCTGCTGGTCTCTCTGCAGGCCCGCGGTCCCCAGGCTGCCGAGGTCCTGCGCGGTCTGCGCAGCCTGGCCGCCGCCGAGGGCTGGACCACCTTGGAGGTCCGTGCCGGCGCTGGACGGGCCACCGGCGGCTGGTTCGTGCCCTTGCGCCGCGAGCCCCAGGCGCTGCCCGAGGGGATCCCTGAGGGTCTCTTATAGCCTTGATTTTCTTGATGCATCCACTGGACTCGGGCTCAAGGCGGCGCCCGGGGCGGCCGATCTCCTAGGGGCCGGCGCCAGCCGGTTGCCAGCCTAGCCGAGCAGGAGGAGGTGAGGGCATGTTCCGCAGGAAGGAGCGCAGGGATCGGGCCGAGGTCCTGGCCCGGGAGGTGGAGCGCCTGCGCCGGGAGAAGGAGGCCGCAGAGGCCCGGGTCGCCGAGCTTCAGGAGCAATGCGAGGGCCTGCGAGAGGAGCTGGAGGCCCAGGCCACGCGGCGGGAGCTGGTCAACGGGCTCTTCCAGAGCCTGCTGGCCTTCGGCTCGAGCCTGGTGGCCCTGCAGGGCTCCCTGCAGGGCCTAGCTGCCGCGCTGCGGGAGGAGCGGGACTCGGCCGTGGAGGCGGCCCGCAAGTCCATGGATGCCCGGCAGGGGACCGAGCGCATGGTGGCCAGCCTGGACCGGGTGGTGCAAGCCGTGCAGGAGGGGGTGGGTCACGTCAATGGCCTCAATCAGCGCGCCGAGGCCATCGGGCGCATCGTGGGCCTGATCTCCGAGATCTCCGACCAGACCAACCTCCTGGCTTTGAACGCCGCCATCGAGGCCGCCCGGGCCGGCGAGCATGGGCGCGGCTTCGCCGTGGTGGCCGACGAGGTTCGCAACCTCTCCAAGCGCACCTCCGGGGCTACGCAGGAGATCACCGAGGAGGTGGCCAAGATCCAGGAGGAGACGGGCCTGACCCAGGCGAAGATGGAGGCCATGGCCGGCCAGGCCCACGAGCTGGCCAAGGTGGGCCGGCAGTCCGCCGAGGGTTTAGGTGCGGTCCTGGAGCTGGTGCAGCGCATGGAGGGGACGATTGCTACCGGAGCCCTGCGGAGCTTCGTGGAGCTGGCCAAGACGGACCATGTCATCTGGAAGTTCGAGGTCTACAAGGTCATCATGGGGATCTCCGAGCGAGCCCCGGAGGAATTTGCCGATCATACCCAGTGTCGGTTGGGGGCTTGGTACTACCAGGGCGAGGGGCGGAGCTGCTTCTCCCGCTTGCCGGGCTACGACCGCCTGGAGGGGCCCCACCACGCGGTGCACCGCCATGGGGTAGCCGCTCTGCAGCACCATCGCGCGGGCGATGTCCAGGCCTGCCTGGCCGCCCTCCGGGCTATGGAGGAGGCCAGCATGGAGGTGCTCGGCTGCCTAGAGGAGATGGCCGCCTCGGTGGAGCAGGACCGGGGGCTGCTCTGCCAGGCGGCGTTTGCCGCCGATGCGGGGGCGACCTGAGGGCTCAGGAGGGGCAGGCCGTGGCAGGTAGCCGGTCCTGGCGTGCCCTCCCGGCCAGCGAGACGGCCACGACGCGCACCTGGCGGACCATGTCTGGGTGCGGCGGGCAGAACAGCACGCTCAGGTTGGTGCCCCCGGCTAGGGTGCCGTCGGGCCGGTAGACCACCCGGTCCCGGCTCCCTGACCAGGTTTGGAAGCCGTCGGGCAGCGGACCCCGGCGCAGGATCGCCGGCTCGTCGGCGGCGCAGTCCCCGTCCCGATCCTCGTCGGCACACAGCAGCCAGCCGCGCTGCCAGGCCGGGCGGCCCAGACAATGTTGGCCGTCCTCGCTGGCGCAGAGCACGGTGGGCACCAACCGCTTGGCCGCCTCGGTACGGGCCAGGTGCAAGGCAGCCAGCAGGCTGTCGGCCCCGGTGACCACCCGCCGAGCGTAGGCGATACGCTCCAGAGCCGGCGCGGCAAAAGCGAAGACCAGGAAGGCCACGGCCAGGCCCGTGATGAGGCTCATGGCTGTGGCTCCCCCGACCGGCCGGGGCCGTGGCCGCTGGGATAGAAGCGCCTCCGTGGTCACGTCTCCCTCCCCTCAGGCCGGGCCCAGCACTTGACGCAGCCGCTCCATGGCCTCCCGCAGGCGGTCCATGCCCGTGGCGAAGGACAGGCGCAAGTGCCCCGGCGCCCCAAAGGCCGATCCGGGCACCAGCGCCACGCCCGCCTCCTCCAAGAGATATTCGGCTAACGAGACATCGTCGTCCACGCCCTCGAGGGCCTCCAGGGCCCCCTCCACGTTGGGGAAGGCGTAGAAGGTGCCCTGGCCCGGGAGGCAGCGCACCCCCCGCAAGCCGTTCAGGGCGGGCACCACATAATCGTGGCGGGCCTTGAAGGCCCGGCGCATGACCTCGATGCAGGCCGGGTCTCCCTCTAGCGCGGCCTGGGCGGCCGCCTGGGAGACCGAGGCCGGGTTGGAGGTGCTCTGGGACTGGATCTTCTCCATCGCCCGGATGAGCTCTACCGGGCCCGCGGCATAGCCGATGCGCCAGCCGGTCATGGCGTAGGCCTTGGAGACCCCATTGAGCACCACCGTACGCTCGTAGAGGTCCGGGCAGGCGTTGAGAATATTGACGAAGGGGGCCTCCTCCCAGCGGATGTGCTCGTACATGTCGTCGGTGACCACCAGCACCTGGGGGTGCCGGCGCAGCACCTCCCCCAGGGCCGCCAGCTCCTCCCGGGAGTAGGCGGCCCCGGTGGGGTTGGAGGGGCTGTTGATGACCACGGCCCGGGTCAGGGGGGTGATGGCCGCCTCCAGCTGCTCCGGGGTGATTTTGAAGCCCTGGTCCATGCCGGCGTGGACCACCACCGGGACCCCGTCGGCCAGCAGCACCATGTCCGGGTAGGAGACCCAGTAAGGGGCAGGCACGATGACCTCGTCCCCGGGGCGCAGCAGGGCCTGCATCAGGTTGTAGAAGCTCTGCTTCCCCCCGCAGGAGACCAGGATCTGCTCAGGGGCGTAGCGCAGGCCGTTCTCCCGGGAGAGCTTGGCCACGATGGCCGCCTTGAGCTCCGGGGTCCCCCCCACCGGGGTGTACTTGGTGGCGCCCCGCCGGATGGCCTCGATGGCCGCCTCCTTGATGTGGGCCGGGGTGTCGAAGTCCGGCTCCCCGGCCCCCAGCCCGATGACGTCCCGCCCCTCGGCTCGCAGGGCCGCCGCGCGCTGGCTGACCGAGAGGGTGGGGGAGGGCTGGATGCGGTGAACTCTTTCCGAAAGCTCCACGTCTCAGTACCGGCAGGGAAGGCCGCCCGCTGCCCTAAACTATACTGAAAAGC
>WFXX01000231.1 GCA_015490395.1 Gammaproteobacteria bacterium
ACCCACCCCTCCGGGCGGCCGCTGGCCAGCAGGGCGGCCCGCGCCACCAGGTCCTCGGGATCGGCAGGGTGCAAATCCTCGGGCACGCGCTGGCCGTCGCTGACGCAGAGCACGGGCAGGCGGTGGCGGATGACCACCTCCAGGAGCCCGCCCAGGGCAGTGGCCTCGTCCAGCTTGGTAAGGACGCAGCCCTCCAGGGGCACGCGCCCGAAGGCCCGTACCACCTCGTCCAGGGCCGCAGGGGCGGCGGTAGCCGCCAGCACCAGGTAGCTGCGCACCCGGGCCCCGGCCCCGTGCAGCAGCCCCAGCTGCTCGCCCAGCCGCAGGTCCCGCTGACCCATGCCGGCGGTGTCCACCAGGACCAGCTCCCGGTCCGCCAGCTCGTCCAGGAGGGCCGCCAGCTCGGGGGCGTCGCGGGCCACCCGCACGGGCACGTCCAGCAGGCGGCCGTAGGTGCGCAGCTGCTCGTGCGCGGCCACGCGGAAGTTGTCCGTGGTCACCAGGGCGATGCGCCGCACCCCCCGGCGCAGGGCGAAACGGGCGGCCAGCTTGGCCACCGTGGTGGTCTTGCCCACGCCGGTGGGCCCCAGCAGGGCCACCACGCCGCCGCTGTCCAGGGGATCGTCGCGGCCGAGGGGGATGCGCCGGGCCAGAGCCCGCAGGGCTTCCTGCCAGGCCCGCTCCGGGTCGTCCCCCGCAGGCGGAAAGGGGCGCACCAGCTCGCGAGCCAGGCCCTCCTCCAGGCCCAGGCCCTGCAGCCGCCGCACCAGCTCGGCGTGCAGGGGCGCACGGTGGCGATAGTCGCGCCACACCAGCTCGGCCAGCTGCCCCTCCACCATCCCCCGCAGCATGCTGAGCTCCCGACGCATCTCCTCCAGCAGCGCCTCGCGTCCCTGGAACGCTGCGAGCTCAGGCGCCTCCACCGGCCGGGGCGCAGGCCCCTCCGCCGAGGGGGCCGGACCACGGCCTTCCCCCCGCCCCTCGGACCCCTGCCCTCCGTTGTCGGCTGCCAAGGGGGCAGGGTTTAGGGCCTCCTCGTCGTAGTCCACCGCCGCCAGGATCTCCACGCCTTCGGGAACGCGTCGGTTGGACAGGATCACCGCATCGGGACCCTGCTCCTCGCGCACCATGCGCAGGGCCTGCCTCACGTCGGGGGCCACGTAGCGCTTGATCTTCATCCTCCCTCCTTACGGGATCCGGCGCCCTTCAGCCCCCCACCGTGGCCACCACGCGCAGCCGCTTGCTCTCGGGCAGCTCGTTGTAGGCCAAGACATGGAGGGTCCCGAGGCCGTGGCGGGCGAAGCGGGCCAGGGTCGGGCGCAGCGCGGGGGACACCAGCAGAACGGCGGGCTCGCCCTGGGCCTCCTGGCGGCGCACCGCCTCCTGGAGGGCCTGGTGGAGCTTCTCGGCCAGGCCGGGCTCCACCACCGCTTGACCGTCTCCGGCCTGCAGGGAGTTTTGCAAGAGCTGTTCCAGTGCTGGATCCAGGGTGATAACCGGCAGCTCCTCGCGCATGCCGTTGATTCCCTGGACGATGGCCCTGCCCAGGGCCACCCGCACGCGCGCGGTGAGCTCGGCGGGGTCTTGACTGTGGGGGGCGTGGGCCGCCAAGGTCTCGGCGATGGTGCGAAGATCCCGGATGGGCACACGCTCGGCCAACAGGTTGCGGAGGACCTGCTGCACCACCGAGGCCGGCAGGAGCTTGGGCACCAGCTCCTCGGCCAGCTTGGGCGAGATGCGCGCCAGCTGCTCCAGCAGCCGCTGCACCTCCTCCCGGCCCAGCAGCTCGTGGGCGTGCTCCTGGACGATCTTGCTCAGGTGGGTGGCCACCACGGTGCTGGCATCCACCACGGTGTAGCCCAAGCCCTGGGCCTCCTCCCGCCGGGAGGGGTCGATCCACACCGCGGGCAGGCCGAAGGCGGGATCGCGCGTAGGGATGCCCTCCAGCTCGCCGTAGACCTGGCCCGGGTTGATGGCGAGCTCCTTCTGGGGGTGCACCTCCCCCTCGCCCATGGGCACGCCCAGGAGGGTGATGCGGTAGCCGTTGGGCGGCAGCTCGAGGTTGTCCCGAATGTGCACCGAGGGGATGAGGAAGCCCAGCTCCTGAGTGAGCTTGCGCCGCACGCCGCGGATGCGCGCCAGCAACGCCCCACCCTGCTCCCTGTCCACCAGGGGGATGAGCCGGTAGCCCACCTCCAGGCCGATGGGGTCCACCGGCTCCAGCTCCTCCCAGCCCAGCTCTCCGCCCTCGGGCTGGGACTGGGGTGGAGTCTCGGGCTTGGGCTCGGGCTCTTGTGCCGCGGCGGCGGCCCGCCGGCGGGCCAGGAGCCAAGCGCCGACACCGGCGGCGGACCCCAGGCCCAGGAAGACCAGGTTGGGCATCCCGGGCACCAGCCCCAGCACCGCCAGCACGGCACCGGTCACCGCCAAGGGTTGCGGGCTGGCCAGGAGCTGGCCGGCCACGGCCTGGCCCATGGGCTGCTCGCCCGAGACGCGGGTGACCATGATGGCGGCGGCAGTGGACAGCAGCAGGGAGGGAATCTGGGCCACCAGGCCATCGCCGATGGTCAGCAGCACGTAGGTGCGACCGGCCTCGGCCAGGGGCATCTCGTGCTGCAGCACGCCCACGGCCAGGCCGCCCAGGATGTTGATGAGCAGGATCAGGATGCCGGCCACGGCGTCCCCGCGGACGAACTTGCTCGCCCCGTCCATGGCCCCGTAGAAGTCGGCCTCGCGGGCGATCTCCTCTCGGCGGGCCTTGGCCTCCTCCTGGCCGATGATGCCGGCGTTGAGGTCGGCGTCGATGGCCATCTGCTTGCCGGGCATGGCATCCAGGGTGAAGCGGGCGCTGACCTCGGAGACCCGCCCGGCGCCCTTGGTGACCACCACGAAGTTGATGATCACCAGGATGGCGAAGACCACCATGCCCACCGCGTAGCTGCCCCCCACCACGAACTCGCCGAAGGCCTGGATGACCCGGCCGGCGGCATCGGTCCCGGTGTGCCCCTCGAGCAGCACCACGCGGGTGGAGGCGATGTTCAGCGACAGCCGCAGTAGGGTGGCCACCAGGAGCACCGTGGGAAAGGTGGCGAAGTGCAACGGTCGCTCGGTGTAGACCGCCGCCAGCAGCACCAGAAGCGAGAGGGCGATGTTGAAGGTGAAGAGCACGTCCAGGACAGGCGCCGGCAGAGGCAGCACCAGCATGGCCAGCATCGTCAGCAGCAGCAGGGGGGTGCCCAGCCCGCCCCGCAGCGCCGCACGCCAGCCCCCACCGGCTGCCGCGCCGGCGGCTCTTCCGGCGCCGGTCCCGCTCATGGCCTGGCTCATGGCTCGCTCTCCTCCTCAGGGACGGCTCAGCGCCGCAGCTCCTCGGGCACCGGGACGTCGGGCAGCTCCACCTCTTCGACCTCCCCGCCGGCGGCGCGCAGCTGCCAGACGTAGGCCAGCACCTGCGCCACCGCGCGGTAGAGACCCACGGGGATGGGCCGCTCCAGCTCGGTGCTGTAGTAGAGGGCCCGCGCCAGCACGGGCGAGTGCACCTGGGGCACGCCGTGCTCACGGGCGATGCGGCGAATGTGCAGGGCCACCAGGTCGGTGCCCTTGGCCACCACCACGGGGGCGGCCATGCGCCGCTCGTCGTAGCGCAGGGCCACGGCGTAGTGGGTGGGGTTGGTGATGACCACGTCCGCCTTGGGCACCTCGGCCATCATCCGCCGCTGGGCCTGCTCCATCTGCAGGCGGCGGATGCGGGCGCGCACCTCCGGGCTGCCCTCGGTCTGCTTGTGCTCCTCCTTGACCTCCTGGCGGGTCATGCGCAGCTGCCGCTGATGGCTCCAGAGCTGATAGGGGACATCCACCACGGCCACCAGGAGGAGGGAGGCGCTCAGCGCCAGGAAGGCCCAGGCCAGGAGGCGCCCGGCCTCGGCGAGGGCCGCGCCGGTGGGCAGGTTCCCCAGAGCGAGCAGGGCAGAGGCCTCCCACTGCAGGACCCACCAGGTCACCCAAGCCACCAGGGCCAGCTTGAGCAGGGCCTTGCCCAGCTCCACCAGGCCGCGCCAGGAGAGGATCCGCTGCAGGCCCTTGATGGGGTCGAGCTTGCTCCAGCGGGGCTGGAGGGCCTGGGCGCTGTAGTTGAAGCCGCCCACAGCCACCGTGCCGACCACCGCCGCCAGGGCCAGGAGGCCGAGGAGGGGGGCCACCGCCAGGAAGCCCCGGCCCACCGCTTGGCCCAGGTGGGCCAGGAGGGCCGTGGGGTCGGCCAGGGCCGCAGGGTCCCCCCGCAGACCGGCCTCCATGAGCGCGGCCAGCTCACGGCCCAGCTGCGGCCCGCCCACCAGGAGCATGCCGGCGGCAGCGAGCAGCATCAGGGCCGTGGCCAGCTCCCGGGAGCGGGGCACCTGCCCCTTGCGCCGGGCCTCCTCCAGGCGCTTGGGCGTCGCCCGTTCGGTGCGCTCCTGGTGCTCGGCCACCGCTCAGCCTCCCGCCACCCGCTCCAGCATCCCGAAGGCCTCGCCGGCCAGATCGAGGAAGCGCGGGCCGAAGGCCGGCAGGCCGGCCAGCAGCACCACGAAGCCGAACAGGATGGCCAGGGGGAAGCCCACCGCGAAGATGTTCACCTGGGGGGCGGCCCGGGTGATGACCCCGAAGGCGATGTTGACCAGCAGCAGGGCGGCCACCGTGGGCAGGGCCACGGCCAGGGCCCCGGCGAAGACCCAGTCGCCCCAGGTGGCCAGGTCCCAGTAGCGCCCGGCGGCCAGGGCGGCCTCCCCCACCGGGAGGGTGTGCAGGCTCTCGGCCAGGATGCGCACCAGGGTCAGGTGCCCGTCGAAGGCCAGGAACAGGAGGGTGGCCACCAGCACGTAGAGCTGGCCCACCACCGGCACCTGGACGCCGTTCTGAGGGTCCACCATGGCGGCGAAGCCCAGGCCCATGCTCTGGGCGGCGAGCTGACCGCCTACCACCAAGGCGGTGAACAGGAGCTGCATGCCAAAGCCCAGGGCCAACCCGATGAGGAGCTGCTGGGCCAGGATGAGCACCGCTTCGGGCGAGAGGGGCTCGACGCGGGGCAGGGGCGGGGCCAGCGGGGCCACCGCGGCGGTCAGCGCCAGGGCCACGACCAGCCGCACCCGGGCCGGCACCGAGCGGCTGCCGAAGAGCGGGGCCACGGCCAGGCAGGCGGCGATGCGGGTGAAGGGCCAGAAGTACTGCCCGATCCAGGCGGTGAGCTCCTCGGCGCGCAGCTCCATCGCCCTGCTCCGGCCCCGCCTCATCCGATGAGGGCCGGGATGTCCGTCAGCAGCCGCTGGGTGTAGTCCACCAGCAGCTTGAGGATCCAGGGCCCAGCCAGCAGCAGCACGGCGAAGGTCACCAGCAGCTTGGGGATGAAGCTGAGGGTCATCTCGTTGATCTGCGTGGCCGCCTGGAAGATGCTCACCAGCAGGCCCACCAGCAGGGCTGGGACCAGGAGCACGGCCACCAGCAGCGTGGAGAGCTCCAGGGCCTGCTGGGCGACGGCGAGGATGGCGGCGCTGTCCACGGCGTGCCCCTCAGCGGTAGAAGCTGGAGGCCAGGGTCCCCAGCACCAGGGTCCAGCCGTCCACCAGGACGAAGAGCATGATCTTGAAGGGCAGGGAGATGATGAGGGGTGAGAGCATCATCATGCCCATGGCCATGAGGACGCTGGCCACCACCAGATCGATGACCAGGAAGGGGACGAAGATCAGGAAGCCGATCTGGAAGGCGGTCTTGAGCTCGGAGGTCACGAAGGCCGGCACCAGCACCGAGAGGGGGGCCTCCTCGAGGGGCAGGTCCTCCTTGCCGGCCAGCTCCAGGAACAGGGCCAGGTCCGCCTCCCGGGTCTGGGCCAGCATGAACTGCCGCAGAGGCCGCCCTGCCTGCTCCAGGGCCTGCGGCAAGGTAGCCCGGTCCTCCAGGTAGGGGCGCACGCCCTGCTGGTAGGCCTGGTCGAAGACAGGAGCCATGACGAAGGCGGTCAGGAACAGGGCCATGCCCACCAGGAGCTGGTTGGGCGGCACCTGCTGGGTGCCCAGGGCCTGGCGCAGCAGGGCCAGGACGATGACGATGCGGGTGAAGGAGGTCATGGTGAGCAGCGCTGCCGGCAGGAGGGTCAGCAGCGTCATCAGGATGAGCACCTGGAGGCTCACCGAGTAGCTCTGCCCTCCGTCCGGGGAGGTGGTCACCGTCACCGCCTCCAGGCCGGCACCCCAGGCAGCCTGTGCCCAGCAGGCGAGGGCCCCGCCGCCGAGGCCCCAGGCCACGGCGGCGCGCGCCCATCCTCGCTGCCTGCCCCTCACGGCCGGTCCTCCCCCTCGTGCCGCCGCTCCAGGGCGGCGCGCAGGGCACGGGCGAAGCCCGCCCCCTCCCCCCGGGTCGGCGCCTCCAGGGGCAGGGGCTCCTCCAGCACGTGCACCGTCTGCACCCGCCCCGGGGCCACCCCCAGCAGGAGCTGCCGCCGGCCCACCTGCACCAGCACCAGGCGCTCGCGCGCCCCTAGGGACAGGCCCCCCAGCACCCGGAGGCTCCCGCTGGCCACAGTGAGATGGCCGGTGAGGCGCCGCCAGGCCCAGGCCAACAAGAAGACCAGCAGCAGGACGGCGGCCAGGCCCAGGGCGGCCTGCAGCCACTGCCCCATGGGCAGGGCCTCGGGCGGCGCGACGGGGCGGGCCGCCTCGCCCGCCGTGACGGGGAAGGCGGGCAGGAGAGCGATGAACCAGGGAACGATGCGCGCCATGGCCCGGATCACCTCAGGCGCTTGACCCGCTCGGCGGGGCTGACCACATCGGTCATGCGAATGCCGAACTTGTCGTTGACCACCACCACCTCGCCATGGGCCACCAGGGTCCCGTTGACCAGCACGTCCATGGGCTCACCAGCCAGGCGGTCCAGCTCCACCACCGAGCCCTGGTTGAGCTGCAGCAGGTTGCGGATGCTCATGCGTGTGCGGCCGATCTCCACCGAGAGGGTGACCGGGATCTCCAGGATCACGTCCAGGTTGGCGTCCTGCTCCCGCCCCGGGCCGGCGGCCGCAGGCTGCAGATCCTCGAAGCGGGCGGGCTCGGCTTGCGGCGCCTCGCCGTCCCCACCGCCGCCGCCTCCTTCCGCGGCCTGCTGCTCGGCCAGGGCCGCGGCCCAGGCGTCCTCCACAGCCTGCTCGTCGCTGCGGGCCTGGCGCTCCTCGGCGCTCTCGCTCTGCTGCCGGATCTCGTCGCTGGTCTCGCTCATATCGGGGGCTCCTGTGGGATGGACCATTTGGGATGGGCGACCGGTGCGGCACGAGGCCTCAGCCCCCCTCCCGGGCCGCGGGCAGGCCCGGGAGGGGGGCCGGCGGCGGCGGGCGCCACAGGCGCACCGGCTCGCTCACCTGCACCGCGTTCTGTCCGTTGCACACCCCGAAGCGGCCTCGGAACAGGGGAATCCCAGCGGCCCGCAGCACCACCTCCTCGGGCAGCTCCACGGGCACGATGTCCCCCGCCTTCAGATGCAGGATCTCGCCCAGCGTGAGCTCCACGGTGACCAGGGTGCTGCTCAGCTCCACCTCCGCATCCTTGACCCCCTCGCGGAGCATGGCCCGCCAGCGCTGGTCCACCTCGTCCCGCTCGCCGGGCAGGCCGCTCTCGAGCAGCTCCCGGATGGGCTCGATCATGCTGTAGGGCAGGGTCATGTGCAGGTCGCCCCCGCCGCCCTCCAGCTCCACGTGGAAGGTGGTCACCACCACCACCTCGGTGGCACCCACGATGTTGGCGAACTGGGGGTTGACCTCGGAGTTCAGGTGCTCGAACTCCACGGCCAGCACCGGCCGCCAGGCCTCGCGCATGTCCCTGAAGATGAGGTCCAGGAGGATGCGGATCACCCGCGTCTCCGTGGGGGTGAACTCCCGGCCCTCGATCTTGGTGTGGAAGCGCCCGTCCCCGCCGAAGAAGTTGTCCACCAGGATGAAGACCAGCTTGGGGTCGATGACGAACAGCCCCGTGCCCCGCAGCGGCTTGACCTTGACGATGTTCAGGCTGGTGGGCACGAAGAGGCCCTGCATGTACTCGGAGAACTTCTGGGTCTGCACCCCGGCCACGGTAATCTCCGGGGACCGCCGCAGCAGGTTGAACAGGCTGATGCGGAAGTGGCGTGCGAAGCGGTCGTTGATCATGTCCAGGGCCGGCATCCGGCCCCGGACGATGCGGTCCTGGCTGGTGAAGTCGTAGGGGCGGGCCTCGTTGGGGTCGGCCGCCTCGTCGGTCTCGGTCTCCACCTCCCCGGAGCTGACCCCGTGGAGGAGGGCGTCGATCTCGTCCTGGGTGAGGATGTCGTTGACGGCCATGGGGCGGCGCTTACTGCATCACGAAGCTGGTGAAGTAGACGTCCTCCACCCCGGGCTTGCCGATCTTCTCCTGCAGCACCTTCTGGATCTCGGCCAGGGTGGCCTCGCGCAGCCGCTGCTTGCCCTCGAGGGTGCTCAGCTCCTCGTAGGTCTGGGCGCTGAAGAGCATGAGCAGGTTGTTGCGCAGCAGGGGCGTGTGCTGCTTGATGGCCTCCACCACCTGCGGGTCGTGGGTGACCACCTCCACGGACACCTGCAGGTAGCGGGCACCGGTGGGCTTTTGGAAGTTCACCACGAAGGGCGGGTCGAAGGCGTGGTAGATGGCCGGCTGGCCCGCCTTGCCGCCCTCGCCGCCGGGGCCGCCACCCTCCTTCCCGCCGTGGCCGCCACCGGCCTCGGCCGTGGCCGCAGGCAGCACCATGCTCTTGACCAGGAACACCGAGGTGCCCACGCTCAGGGCCACCACCAGCACGGCACCCAAGCCCAGCATCAGGAACTTGCCCATGCCTCCCCCCTTCTTGGCCGCGGGGGCCTGCAGCTCCCCGCCCGATTCCTGACTCGCCTCGGCCATGGAGACGTCCTCCTGCCCGCCCCGCCTTTCTTCGGCTTCCCGGGCGTCCTCGGGGCCAGCAAAGCCCGTGCCACCAGAAATAATCAAATTAAATCAATAGGTTGTCAGCAAACCACGGAGCGCGCCAAGAAGCCGACTGGCCGGAGGGCGGCAGAGGCGTCAGGGGCCCGACGAGGGGATGGAAAAGTTGGGGGCGGACCGGCCTCCCTACCGACCCGCCCCCACAAGGCTCCACTGGTCAGACGTGGCTGGTCAGACGTAGCGGTCGACCAGGCGGGGCCGCCAACCCACCGCCTCCCCAGCCATCCCGGCCTGCGCTGGCTCTCCCTCCCCTGGGGATCCGGCACCTCCCTCGCTCTCCGCAGCACCGTCCCCGGCCCCGGCCTGGCCCGAGTCCATCGGGCCCTCCCGGCCCCGGTCGGCCAGGCCGTGCTCGGCGACGCTGGCGTCGGCCAGCTGCAGGCCGTGCTCACTCAGGAGCTCCCGCAGACGCGGCAGGGCCGCGTCCAGGGCCTCGCGCACCTGGGCGTGCTGGGCCACGAAGCTCACGCTCACCTGGTCGTGGACCAGGCTCACCCGGGCCTCCAGCGGCCCCAGGTGGGGGGGGTGCAAGCGGATCTCCGCGGCCTGGAGCTCCTGGCGCACCATCCAGAGCACCCGCTGCCCGAGTTCCGCGCCCCACGCCGGGTGGCGGGGCGCGGAACTCGGGCAGCGGGTGCTCTGGATGGTGCGCCAGGAGC
>WFXX01000232.1 GCA_015490395.1 Gammaproteobacteria bacterium
CCCCCGAGGTGAAGACCACCTGGCCCGGCGCGGCGCCGGCCAGGGCCGCCACCTGCTCCCGGGCCCGATCGACGGCGGCCCGGGCCTGCCGACCCAGCCGATGCACGCTGGAGGGGTTGCCCCAGCCCTCGCCCAGCCAGGGCAGCACGGCCTCGCGCACCGCCTCCGGCATGGGAGCGGTGGCGTTGTGGTCCAGGTAAACCGTCACCTGACGCCTGCAGGACCCAGCTGGCAAGCGTGGTCAGAGGACCTGCGCCGCCTTAGCCAGGGCGGCAGCATCCTGGCGGGCCGCCACCTCCCGCACGGTCCCTCGCTCCACCAGATCCCCCAAGGTGATCCCGGCCAGGAAGTCCTGAATCTGGCGGCTCAGGTCGCACCAGAGCTCGTGGGTCAGGCAGGGCTGCCCATCCTGGCAGTCGCCTCGCCCGCCGCAGCGCTGGATGTCGATGTGCTCGTCGATGGCGTTGAGCACCTCCAGCACCGCGATCTCCTTGGCGTCGCGGCTCAGCCGGTAGCCGCCCCCCGGACCCCGGGCGCTGATCACCAGCCCCTGCTTGCGCAGCCGGGAGAAGAGCTGCTCCAGGTAGGACAGGGAGATCCCCTGCCGCTGGGAGATGTCGGCCAGGGGCACCGGGCCGTCGGTGGCGTGCAGGGCCAGGTCCAGCATGGCCGTCACCGCATAGCGTCCCTTCGTGGTGAGCTTCATGGTCGTCCCCCCCCCGCTTGCGGCCCCGCCCAGGCGGGGCCTTTCCGGTGAACGTGGTCGGGCCAGGGCTCGCTAGATTGCCTTAACCCAAGTAAGGTCATTGTACGTTGTTGATCCCGGACGTCAACTAATGAGTGGGCCGATAAGGTGGCGCGGCCGCCCCCTATCAACCCTTCCCACTCACCTCCCCCTTCGTGCCGGCCTCCGTCTGGTGGCCCCGGGCGGCCGCCTCGCAGGCCCCCAGGTCTGGCAAGGGCACCTCCTCCACGGGGATCTGCCGCTCGCGGAGGGCCTTGCACAGGGCTTCCACCCGTTGGTCCAGGGCCTGCACGTGGTCCAGGAGGCAGTCCAGGGCCGCGGCCACCGGATCGGGCATGTCCCGCGTGGTGCCGTAGGCGTCGAAGCCGATGCGCTGGGCGAAGGCCTCGCGAGCCCGACGCTGCTCGTCCTCCTCCCGACGGCGGACCACCCGCCCGGGCACGCCCACCACGGTGGCCCCAGGGGGCACGTCCTTGACCACCACCGCGTTGGAGCCGATGCGGGCCCCGTCCCCCACGCGGATGGGCCCCAGCACCTTGGCCCCAGCACCCACGATGACATCGCGGCCTAGGGTGGGGTGCCGCTTGCCCTTCTCCCAGGTGGTTCCGCCTAGGGTGACCCCGTGATAGAGGGTGCAACCGTCGCCGATCTCAGCGGTCTCGCCGATGACCACCCCCATGCCGTGGTCGATGAAGAAGCGCCGGCCGATGCGCGCCGCGGGGTGGATCTCGATGCCCGTCAGCCAGCGGGCCAAGGTGGAGAGCAGCCGGGCCGGCCAACGCAGGCCCCAGCCCCAGAGGCGGTGGGCCACGCGATGCAGGAGCACCGCGTGCAGCCCCGGATAGGTGGTGAGCACCTCGAAGGCGCTGCGCGCCGCCGGGTCACGCTCCATGGCGGCACGCACGTCTTCGCGAATCCTCTCGAACATGTCAGCGTAACACCTTAAACACCTGCTACTGCCGATCAAGCCTCTTCCGGAGGCCGCAGGCGCCGCTCGGTCTCGCTCAGGATCCCCCGCAGCAGCTGCAGCTCCTCCCGCTCTGGGCGGGCCCGATGATAGAGGCGGCGAAGGCGGCGCATGATCAGCCGGGGCTTGCCCGGGTCCAGGAAGCCCAGCCGCCCCAGCACCCGCTCCAGGTGGGTGTAGAAGCGCTCCAGCTCCTCGTAGGGGGCCGGCTCGATCACGGGAGGAGGCGGGCAGCCCGGGCCCTCGGGCGTCCCCTCGCCGGTGCTCCGCTCCAGGCGGCCCATCCGCAGCTCGTAGGCCACCACCTGCACCGCCGCGGCCAGGTTGAGGGAGGAATAGGCGGGATGAGCTGGGATGCGCACCAGGGCCTGGCAGCGGTCCAGCTCGGCGTTGGTCAGCCCCGCATGCTCCCGCCCGAAGACCACGGCCACCCGGCCTGCGGCGGCCGCCGCCTCCCGGCCCAGGGTACGGGGATCCACCTCCGGCCAGGGCACGGCCCGGCGCCTGGCGCTGGCCCCGTAGACCCGATGGCAGCCCTCCAGGGCCTCGTCCAGATGGGCGCAGACCCGGGCCCGGGCCAGGAGGTCATCGGCGCCGGAGGCCATGGCCGTGGCCTCAGCGGCGGGGAAGCGCCGGGGGGCCACCAGGGCCAGGTCTTCCAGGCCCATGGTCTTCATGGCGCGCGCCGCCGCCCCGATGTTTCCGGGGTGGGTGGTCCCCACCAGGACGATGCGCACCGCCGCCACGCCCGCCTCTCCCCCGCGCCTCGTTTCCCGATCGCCCCGCCGGTCTCCCCCTTCGGGCCTTGCCGGCCATCCTGCGGCCGCCTGCGGACCCCGATGTGGGAGGTTTGTTATGATAGCAAGTTTCGCGAGCGGCCCTGCGTACGAGGGTCCGCTTCCCCTTAACCCTCACTGGAGCCGTTCATGCGAGGGCCTCTGAACATCGCCGTGACCGCCGCCCGCCGTGCGGGGGCCCTCATCGCGCGCATGGTGGACCGGGCGGACACCCTGGAGGTCCAGGTCAAGGGGCACAACGACTTCGTCACCGAGGTGGATCGCCTGGCCGAGGCCGAGATCGTGCGCACCCTGCGCAAGGCCTTCCCCGACCACGCCATCCTGGCCGAGGAGGCGGCGGGCCAAGGGGGCTGGCGTCGCCATCGAGGCCCGCTGTGGATCGTGGACCCCTTGGACGGGACCACCAACTTCCTGCACGGCTTCCCCCAGATCGCCGTCTCCATCGCCCTGGCGGTGCGCGGTCGCCTGGAGGTGGCCGTGGTCTACGACCCCCTGCGGCCCGAGCTCTTCACCGCCCTGCGGGGAGCCGGAGCCCAGCTGGAGAACCGGCGCATCCGGGTCAGCCGCCGCCCGGGGCTGGAAGGGGCGCTCATCGGCACCGGCTTCCCCTTCCGCGATCCCGCCCGCCTGGACTGTCACCTGCGCACCCTGCGCCAGGTGCTGCCCCGCACCGCGGGGGTACGGCGGGCCGGGGCGGCGGCCCTGGACCTGGCCTACGTGGCCGCTGGCCGCCTGGACGGCTTCTGGGAGATGGGCCTCAAGCCCTGGGACCTGGCCGCGGGGATCCTGCTGGTGGAGGAGGCGGGCGGCTTGGTGAGCGACTTCCAGGGCCGGCCCGACCCCCTGCCCACCGGGCACGTGGTGGCCGGCAACCCGCAGGTGCATGAAGCCTTGCTGGAGCTGGTGCGGGCCACTTGCCCGGAGCCGCCTTGATGGCTTCTCTCCGAGGCGCCCCCGCGGGCGACGGCTGCTAGAATCCCGGGCATCGCGCTAGCATCCTGTCCCGGTAGCGAGGAGATCCCATGGAACCGGCCCTGCCCCGCCTCCTCCGTCCTCAGGAGCTGCTGCCGCTGCTCGGCAGGGAGGGGGTGCTCATCGTGGACCTGCAGGAGGAGCCCGCATACCGCGCCATGCACATCCCCGGCGCGGTGCACCTGGACGCGGCCCGCCTCAGCGCCGCCCGCCCTCCGGTGCAGGGCCTGCTGCCCGAGCCCGAGGCCTTGGCGCGCACCCTGGCGGAGCGGGGCCTGCGCCCCGGGCTCCACGTGGTGGCCTACGACGAGGGTGAGGGCCTCAAGGCCTGCCGGCTGCTCTGGACCTTGGACGTGCTCGGGCACGGGAGCTGGTCCTTGCTGGACGGAGGGCTCAAGGCCTGGGGGGACGAGGAACTACCCTTGACCAATGACGTCCCCGCCCCCCGGCCGGCGGAGCCCTGGCCAGCCGAGCTGCGCCGGGAGCCGGTGGCCGACCGAGAGCTGATCCTGGATCGGCTGGGCAACCCGCGCACGGTGATCCTGGACGTGCGCAGCGCCGCCGAGTACCAGGGCGACGACCGGCGCGCCGCCCGGGCTGGCCATATCCCCGGGGCGGTGAACGTGGAATGGCGCAAGGCCCTGGATCGGGCCCGGCCGCCGCGGCTGCGCCCCGAGGGCGAGCTGCGCCAGCTCTACGAGCAGGCCGGCGTGACCCCGGACAAGGAGATCATCGCCTACTGCCAGACCCACCGGCGCTCGGCCCACACCTACGTGGTGCTGCGCATCCTGGGCTATCCCCGGGTCAAGGGCTATCCGGGCTCCTGGTCCGACTGGGGCAACACCTTCGACACCC
>WFXX01000233.1 GCA_015490395.1 Gammaproteobacteria bacterium
GGCAAGCTCATCACCCACGGCAACGACCGGGCCTCGGCCCTGGCCCGGATGCAGACCGCCTTGACCGAAATGGTGGTGGACGGCATCCGGACCAACATCGAGCTCCACCGGGCCATCCTGGCCGATGCCTCCTTCCGGGCCGGGGGCGTGGACATCCACTTCCTCGAGCGCAAGCTGGCCTCGGGCTGAGGGTCACGCGCGCGGTGTGGCTGGAGCTGCACCTGGAAGCCGAGGCCGCGAGCGCCCCGGCCGTGGAGGCGGCCCTGGAGGAGGCCGGGGCCCTGGCCGTGACCCTGCGGGACGCCGGCGAGGCGGCCGTGCTGGAGCCCGGGCCGGGGGAGACCCCCCTCTGGCCCCTGGTGCGGGTCACCGGGCTGTTCCCCGCCGACCGGGATCCGGCCCCGGTGCTGGCGGCCGTGCGCCGGCACCTGGGCCATCTCCCCCCCCACCGCTGGGGGCAGCTGCCGGAGCGGGACTGGGTACGCGCCTGGATGGAGGGCTTCGAGCCGCTGCGCTGCGGCCGCAGGCTGTGGATATGCCCCACTTGGCGGGAGCCGCCGCCCGAGGCCGAGATGGTGGTGCACCTGGACCCCGGCCTGGCCTTCGGCACCGGCACCCATCCCACCACCTTCCTCTGCCTGGCCTGGCTGGACGAGCACCCGCCCGAGGACCTGGAGGTGGTGGACTACGGCTGCGGCTCCGGCATCCTGGCCCTGGCCGCCGCCCGCCTGGGGGCGCGGCGGGTGCTGGCCGTGGATCACGATCCCCAGGCCCTGGAGGCCACCGCCGCCAACGCCCGGGCCAACGGCCTGGAGGGGCGTATCCTGCCCCTCTCCCCCGGAGAGCTCCCTGCCACCTCCTGCGACCTGGTGCTGGCCAACATCTTGGCCGGCCCCTTGCGCGCCCTGGCCCCGCGCCTGGCTGGCCTCCTGCGCCCCGGTGCCCGCCTGGTGCTCTCCGGCATCCTGGAGGAACAGGTGCATGCCGTGGCCGAGGCCTACCGGCCTTGGTGCCGCCTGGCCCCGCCCCGCCTGCGCCAAGGCTGGGCCCTGCTGGAGGGGCGCCGGGCACACCCTTCCCCTCGACGGGGCCTAGGATTAGCCTAGCGCCCATGTACACCCGCTGCCCCCACTGCGCCGCCGTCTATCCCGTCTCCGCCGGCGAGCTGCGGGCCGCGGGCGGACGGGTGCGCTGCGGCACCTGCGGACGGGTCTTCCAGGCCCTGGACGAGCTGGCCGACGACCCAGCCTCCCTCTGGACCCACCCCCCGGGGGCCGCCGCGGCCCCGCCGCGCGGCCCGGAGCGTGGCCCGGAGCGCGCTTCCCAGCCGGCTCCGAGCCCGCCACCGGCCCGGGAGCGGGCCGAGCGGGAGCGGGCGGTGGCCCTGCTCCTGGAACCACCCCTCCAGCCCGCCGCCGAGGCCCGCCAGGGCTGGGGCTGGGTGGTGGCCAACGCCCTCCTGGCCCTGCTCCTCCTGGCCCAGCTGGCCTACGCCCAGCGGGAGGAACTGGCCCAGCGGCCCGCCTGGCGCCCTTGGGTGGAGCTGCTCTGCGCCGCCGCTGGCTGCGAGCTCCCCCCCCGGCGGGACCTCGGCCGGCTGCGTCTGGAGGAGCGACGGGTGGAGGCCGATGCGCGCCAGCCAGGGGTGCTCCAGGTGGAGGCCTTGCTGGTCAACGAGGCCCCCTTCGCCCAGCCCTATCCCCTGCTGGAGCTGCGTTTCACCGACCTGCAAGACCGCCTGGTGGCCGGCCGCCGCTTCCGGCCGCGGGAGTACCTCCCCCCCCGCCTGCGCCCCGGCGAGGCCACTCGGGCCTCCCTCGCCCCGGGGCAGGCGGTGCGCATCCGCCTGCGCCTGCGGGACCCGGGCCCGGAGGCGGTCAACTACAGCTTCGACCTGCTCTGAGGCCGGGCTCGGACCGGGCCTTGGCCCGCCCCCCCACCGCTGGTACATTAGGGCGCCTTGATCCCCAGGCCCGCGCACCCCCAGGAGGGCACCAGCGTCCCATGTCCGTCCCCGCCTCGCCCGGCACCCCACCCACCGATGCCGCGGCCGCCCACGGCGGGGCCGGCGAGGACGAGGCCTCGCTCCCCCTCGCGGAAGCCGTCCGCCGGGCCCTGGCCCGCTACTTCCGGGACCTGGACGGGCACAGCCCCGGCAACCTCTACCAGCTGGTCATGGACGAGGTGGAGCGCCCCCTGCTCCAGGCCGTTATGGAGCACGCCGGGGGCAACCAGACCCAGGCCGCGCGCATCCTGGGCATCAACCGGGCCACGCTGCGCAAGAAGCTGGCCCGCCACGGCCTGGCCTGAGCCACGCAGCCGAAACGGGAGGGGAGATGACCGCCATCCGGCGCGCCTTGCTCAGCGTCTCCGACAAGCGCGGCCTGGCCGAGCTGGCCCGGCGCCTGCAGGACTTCGGCGTGGAGCTGCTCTCCACGGGGGGCACCGCCCGTCTGCTGCGCGAGGCCGGCCTCCAGGTCACCGAGGTCAGCGACTACACCGGCTTCCCGGAGCTGATGGGGGGCCGCCTCAAGACGCTGCATCCGCGTATCCACGGTGGGATCCTGGGCCGGCGGGGCGAGGACGAGCCGGCGATGGCCGCCCACGGGATCCTCCCCATCGACCTGGTGGTGGTGAACCTCTATCCCTTTGAACGGACCGTGGCCCGGGAGGGCTGCACCCCGGAGGAGGCGCTGGAGCAGATCGACATCGGCGGGCCGGCCATGGTCCGGGCCGCCGCCAAGAACCACGCCGCCGTCACCGTGGTGGTGGACCCCGACGACTACGCCCCGGTGCTGGAGGCCATGGCCACCCACGGCGGGGCCGTGCCCGAGGCCCTGCGCCGGCGCCTGGCGGCCAAGGCCTTCGCCCACACCGCCCGCTACGACGGGGCCATCGCCGCCTACCTGAGCACCCGGGAGCCGGAGGCCCCCGCGCCCTTCCCGGCCCTCCTCACCCTCCAGGCGCAGGGCGGGACCGGCCTGCGCTACGGGGAGAACCCCCACCAGCAGGCCGCCCTGTATCGCGATCCCGAGCCGGCGCCGGGCACCCTGGCCGCCGCCGAGCAGGTGCAGGGCAGGCCCCTGTCCTACAACAACCTGCTCGATGCCGACGCCGCCCTGGCCTGCGTGCAGGCCTTCGACGAGGCCCCGGCCTGCGTCATCGTCAAGCATGCCAACCCCTGCGGAGCGGCCCTGGGGGAGGACCTGCGCCAGGCCTACGAGCGCGCCTACCGCACCGATCCGGTCTCGGCCTTCGGGGGCATCATCGCCTTCAACCGCCCGGTGGACCGGGCCGCCGCCGAGGCCGTCGTGGCGCGGCAGTTCGTGGAGGTGGTGGTGGCCCCGGACTTCGAGGAGGGGGCCCGCGCCGCCTTCGCCGCCAAGCCGAAGGTGCGGCTGCTCGCCACTGGGCCCTGGCCCCCCGGCGGTCCCGCCCGGGGCTGGGAGCTGCGCCGCATCGGCGGCGGCCTCCTGGTCCAGAC
>WFXX01000234.1 GCA_015490395.1 Gammaproteobacteria bacterium
AACCAGCACACCGGACCGCCCACCGTTTGCACGTAGTACTCCACCCCGAACCCCACGGGAGAGCCCACCAGGACATGGTAGTAACGCTGACCGGTGGCTGGATCCTGGACCAGCTCCTGAAGGAAGGGCGTCGGGTCACGGCCGCAGACCGCGCCCATCATCCCTCCCATCATCCCGCCACCGCCGCCGGCGAGGCAATCCACGTTCGCCGGGCTGGCCACCCGCGCCGCCGTCTGGGGCTGGAAGTTGAGGGCGAGCTCGGCCGAGGCAGGGGACATGGCCACGGCACCCAAGGCCAGAAACCCTATTCCGGCCCACCCGGCAAGACGCATGCGGCAGCGCCTCGGCGGCAGCCGGAATATTCCTCCCTGCATGCTCGACGACTTCTTCCCTATATCCGGCAGAAGCTCGGCCGGGCGAACGCTGCGCTCCCCCGGCGCGGCCGCGAATAGTAAGCATTTTCTTTAGTTTTGCAATCCTGCGGGGTGTCGGCCGGCCAGGAAGGCCCGCAGGCGCCGGAGAGCCTCGTCCAGCTCCTCCGGGGAGACCGTGTAGGCGAAGCGCAGCCGCTCCCGGGCCCGGTGCTCCCCGAAGTCGGTGCCCGGGGTCACCGCCACGCCGGCCTCCTCCAGGAGGCGCCGGGCCAGGGCCTCGCTGTCCCGGGCCAGGCGGCCGCAGCCCACGTAGAGGTAGAAGGCCCCGCCGGGGAGCTCGGGCAGCTCGAAGCCCAGCTCCCGCAGTCCCTCGGCCAGGCGGTCCCGGTTGCGGCGCAGCACCTCCCGCCGCCGCTCCAGCTCGGGCTCCACCTCGGGATCCAGGGCCGCCAAGGCAGCGTGCTGGGCCAGGGTGGGCGCCGCCAGGAAGAGGTTCTGAGCCAGCCGCTCGGCAGCCCCCTCCATGCTCTCGGGGACCACCAGCCAGCCCACCCGCCAGCCGGTCATGCCGAAATACTTGGAGAAGCTTCCGGCCACCAGGGCCCGGGGCGCCACCTCCAGGGCGGTGGGGGCCGGGCCGTCGTAGGCCAGGCCGGCGTAGGTCTCGTCCATCACCAGCCAGCCGCCCCGGGCCTCGGCCACGGCTGCCAGCTCCCGGAGGCCCTCCCGGTCCAGGACGGCCCCGGTGGGGTTGGCCGGGGAGGCCAGGAGCAAGGCCCGGATCCCCGGCTCCCAGGCCGCCGCCACGGCGGCCGGAGCGGGACGGTAGCCGGCTTCGGCCGCCAGGGGCAGGCTCCGGGCCTCCAGCCCCAGGACCCGGGCCAGCTGCCGGAAGCAGGGATAGCCGGGGTCGGTGAGCAGCACCCCCTCCCCCGGGTCGGCCACCAGAGCCAGGGCCAGCAGCAGGGCCCCGGAGGCCCCCGGCGTCACCAGCACCCGCTCAGGATCCAGCGCCACGCCGTGGCGCCTGCGGTAGCGCTCGGCGATGGCCTCGCGCAAGGCCGGCAGGCCCGCCGCGGGGGTGTAGCCGGTGCGCCCGGCGGCCAGGGCCTCCCGGGCCGCGGCCAGCACCGGCCCGGGGGTGGGGAAGCGGGACTCGCCCACCTCCAGGTGGATCACCGAGCGGCCGGCGGCCTCCAGCTCCCGGGCCCGGGCCAGGATAGCCATCACGCGGAAGGGCGCCGTCTCCCGGCCCCGACGGGAGAGGCCCGGAGCAGGGAGGATGGGCTCAGCCACGGCCCCGTGCCGCCCGGTGCAGGCGCCGCAGCGCCGCCAGGTCCACCATGCCCCCCGCCGCCAGCACCCGGTAGGGGTCGTCCCGCACCGGGGCCGGGCGGCCGGGATCGCCCAGATGGCCCACCACCAGGGCGGCCCCGGAGAAGGGGCCCGGCTCCTCGCTGGTCACCACGGTGACCAGCCCGGCGGCCCGGGCCGCCGCCAGGCCCTGAGGGGTGTCCTCCAGGGCCAGGCAGGCCTCCGCCGGCAGCCCCAGGCGCTCCAGGGCCAGCAGGTAGGCGTCGGGGGCGGGCTTCTTGGCCGGCACCATGTCCCCGGCCACCACCGCCTTGAACAGCCCCTCGGCCTCCGCCCCCAGGGCGTGGCGCAGCAGGGCTTCCACGTTCTCGGGGGAGGTGGTGGTGGCCACCGCCTGCCGCAGGCCCGCCGCCCGGGCCTCCGCCAGCAGCCGGCGCACCCCGGGCCGCAGGGGGATGCGGCCCTCCGCCACCAGGCGGGCATAGCGGGCGTTCTTGTCCCGGTGCAGGCGCCGCGCCAGCTCCTCCCAGGTGGCCGGATCCCGCCACCGTCCGGGCAGCGGAGGGCGCGCGGTGCGCAGGTAGTGCAGGATCCGCTCCCTGCCGCCGGCCACCTGGAGGAGCCTGCGGTAGAGGGCCTCGTCCCAGCACCAAGGCAGGCCGGCCGCCGCGAAGGCCTCGTTGAAGGCCACCCGGTGGCCCTGGATCTCGGTCTCCGCCAGGGTCCCGTCCACGTCCCAGATGAGCGCCCGTAGCACCGCCTCCTCCTAAGGCTAGACAAATCAGGCGGCTAGCATAGCACCCGGCGCCTCCCCTGGAGAGCGCGTTGCCTGGGCCGATAAGGCTTGGTATAAGACCTCGCTTCCGTCCCAGGAGACCGGACATGAGCGCTGCGAAGAAGACCGCCAGCAGGAAGGGCGCGGCTCGCAAGGCTGCCGCGGGGGCCGGGGCCCTCGGCCCGGGCTTTCGCGGCATCGCGCCCTACAAGCCCAAGAAGGGCGAGCCCTACATGAGCGAGGCCATGGAGGAGCACTTCCGGGCCATCCTCCATGCCTGGAAGCGCGAGCTCATGGAGGAGGTGGACCGCACCGTGCACTTCCTTCAGGACGAGGCGGGCAACTTCCCGGACCCCAACGACCGCGCCTCCCAGGAGTCCGAGTTCACCCTGGAGCTGCGCACTCGGGACCGGGAGCGGAAGCTCATCCGCAAGATCGACCAGGCCCTGGCCCGGCTGGACGCCCACGAGTACGGCTACTGCGACAACTGCGGCCAGGAGATCGGCGTCGCCCGCCTGGAGGCCCGCCCCACGGCCACCCTCTGCATCGACTGCAAGACCCTGGAGGAGATCCGGGAGCGCCAGCTCGGGGAGTGAGCCGGCGTAGGCGCCTCCCCCGTCGCTGCTGTACCATGGGGCGGGCCGCGGAGCGGCCCGCTCCGCACGTCGAGGGCGCAGCAGGAGGAGGTGCGGCATGAGCCAGGAGCCCGGTTCCGGCCCGGGGACCACCCCCGAGGCTTCCCCTGAGACTGCTATCGAGTCGGTGCTGCAGGAGCGGCGGGTCTTCCCCCCGCCGGAGGCCTTCGTGCAGCGGGCCCGGATCCGGGGGCGGGAGGCCCTGGAGGCCCTGCGCCGGGAGGCCCGCGAGGATCCCGAGGGCTTCTGGGCTCGGCTGGCCCGGGAGAAGCTGTCCTGGCACCGTCCCTTCACCGTCACCCTGGACGCCTCCCGCGCCCCCCACTACCGCTGGTTCACCGACGGCCTCCTCAACGCCTCCTACAACTGCCTGGACCGCCACCTGCCGGAGAGGGCCGGGCGCACTGCCCTGATCTTCGAGAGCGACGAGGGGGAGAGCCGGCGCATCAGCTACGGCGAGCTCCACCGTCAGGTCTGCCGCTTCGCCAACGCCCTCCGGGCCCAGGGGGTGCGCAAGGGCGACCGGGTGGTCATCTACATGCCCATGATCCCCGAGGCCGTGGTGGCCATGCAGGCCTGCGCCCGCATCGGCGCCATCCACTCGGTGGTCTTCGGCGGCTTCTCCGCCCAGGCCCTCAGGGACCGCATCGAGGACGCCGGCGCCAGGCTGGTGGTCACCGCCGACGGCGGCAGGCGCGGCGGCCGAACGGTGCCCCTCAAGCGGGCCACGGACGAGGCCCTGGCCGCCGGCTGCCCCACGGTGGAGCGCGTCATCGTCTTTCGTCGCACGGGCGAGCCGGTGCCCATGCGGGCGGGCCGTGACCTCTGGTGGGAGGAGGCCGTGGCCGGCCAGGGCGAGGACTGCCCCCCGGAGTGGGTGGAGGCCGAGCACCCCCTGTTCCTGCTCTACACTTCCGGCTCCACCGGCAGGCCCAAGGGCATCCAGCACGCCACGGGGGGCTACCTCCTGAACCCCCTCCTCACCATGGAGTGGGTCTTCGACATCCGCGAGGACGATGTCTTCTGGTGCACCGCCGACGTGGGCTGGATCACCGGCCACAGCTACGTGGCCTACGGCCCCCTGGCCGTGGGGGCCACCCAGGTCATCTTCGAGGGCACCCCCACCCACCCCCACGGCGGGCGCTTCTGGGAGGTATGCCAGAAGCACGGGGTGACCATCTTCTACAC
>WFXX01000235.1 GCA_015490395.1 Gammaproteobacteria bacterium
CGGCCACTCCACCCTTTACGTCATGCGCGCCGAAGGGTGGCTGTGGGAGAAGCCGTGGCCCGCGCCCCTCCTGTTCTGGGCCACCACGGGCACGGAGATCCTGGGCACCCTCATCGCCGTGTACGGCGTCTTCGTCACCCCCATCGGCTGGACGGCGGCCTTAGGGATCTGGGCTTACGCCCTGGCCTGGATGCTGGTCAACGATGCGGTCAAGGTGTGGACCTACCGCCTCCTGCGCCGGGAGGCGGCGAAGGGAGCAGCCGCTGGGGCCTGAGCCATGCCCTGGGACACCGACGTGGCCCTCTACGTCAAGGCCCTGGTGGGGCTGCTGGCCGTGGTGGACCCTCTGGGCGTGGTGCCGGTGTTCCTGGCCCTGTGCCCAGGCCGGGGCACGGCCCAGCAGCGGATGGTGGCCCGGCGCGCGGCGGTGGCGGTGGCGGTGATCCTGCTGCTGGGGCTGTGGGCGGGGGAGCTGCTGCTTCAGCTGCTCGGCATCAGCTTGCCTGCCTTCCGGGTGGGGGGCGGGCTGCTGATCCTCCTCATGGCCGTGTCCATGATGCACGCCCATCTCAGCGCCGGGCGCCAGACCCGGGAGGAGGCCGACGAGGCGGGCACCCGGGCGGACGTGGCCGTGGTCCCCTTGGCCATGCCGCTCCTGTCCGGGCCCGGAGCCATCAGCCTGGTCATCGTGGAGGCCCATCAGGCCGGCGGCTGGACGGGCAAGCTTCTCCTGAGCCTGGTGGTGCTGGCGGTGGCCGCCGCGGTTTGGGCGGTGCTGCGCCTGGCCGGCCCCCTGGGTGAGCGGCTGGGGGTGACGGGGCTGAACATCGCCACCCGGGTCATGGGCCTGCTGCTGGCGGCCATCGCGGTGCAGATGATCGCCGCCGGGCTCCGGGAGCTCTTCCCAGGCCTGGCCGCTTGACCCGCAAGACCACGTTCCCGGCAAAGCATTTTTTTATTAAAGCTGCTGCGGGATCGGGTCGATGCCCTGAGCGGGGTGGCCGCGGCTCCCGCCGCGGCCACCCCGGACCGAGGAGGGGAGCGGAGAGCCATGTCGTCCTGGATGCATCGCTACAGCATCAAGGCCCAGCTGGCGGCCACCGGGTTGCTGATTGCGGCCGTCATCGCCACCGCCGGGGCCCTCAATTGGCACACCATTCAGGAGCTGGGGCAGGAGATGGGCGCCGCGGCGCAAGCGGCGCGGGCCAAGACCTTGTTCAACGAGGCCCGCTACCACGCCGCGCAGGTGCAGCAGCTGCTGACCGACGTCGGCGTGACCGGGGACCGGAGCGGCTTCGGAGAGGCCAGCAAGCACCTGGAGCAGGGCCAGGAGGCATTGGATCGGCTGATGGCCATGGAGCCTGGGTTGCGCCAGCCCCTCGCCAGCCTGGGCGGGCGGCTGGAGGCGCTGCACGAGGCGGGGGTGCGCATGGCCCAGGCTTACTTAGCGGAAGGTCAGGAGGCCGGCAACCGCATCATGCGAGACCCGGAGCGTGGGCTGGATGTGGCTGCTGGCCGCTGGGGAGCGGAGGCGGACCGGCTGCGGGAGGCCTTTGAGCGACGCTTTCAGGATGCCATGACCGAGCTGGAGGGACGGCTGGCGGAGGTGAGCAGGCGTGCCGCCCTGGCCGCCGGCTTGGTGTTGGCCCTGGTGTTGGGCTCCTTGCTTCTGCTGGGAGCGCGGCTGCTGCCGAGCTTCGGTCGCATGCAGACCATGCTGGAGGGGCTGAGCCGCCACGACGGGGACTTCACCTGCCGGGTGGCGGTGCAGGGGAAGGACGAGTTCGCCCGCTTGGGGCAGGTCTTCAACCGCTTCCTGGATCGGCAGCAGGCCGTGATGCGAGGGATGCAGCAGGCCAGCGACCGCTTCGTGGGCACGGCCGAGAGCCTGGCCGGACACGTGAAGGCCCTGGGCGAGGGGGTGGTCCGGCAGCGGGAGGCCACCGACCAGGTGGCCCTGTCCATGGACCAGCTGGCCCAAGCCGCGGAGGAGGTGGCCCGGGGGGCCGCGGAGGCCTCCAGCGCGGCCCAGACCGCTGACCGGGCGGCCCAGGAGAGCCGGCGCATCGTCGACCAAGCGGTGGAAACCGTGCGGGCCGTGGCCGGGGAGATCGGCGATGCCACCGAGGTGGTGGAGCGGCTGGTGCGTCAGAGCGAGGAGATCGGCGCAGTGCTGGATACCATCCGCGAGATCGCTGAGCAGACCAATCTGCTCGCCCTGAACGCGGCCATCGAGGCGGCCCGCGCCGGGGAGCAGGGTCGGGGCTTCGCCGTGGTGGCCGACGAGGTGCGCACCCTGGCTGGCCGCACCCAGGATTCCACCCAGGAGATCCAGGGGACCATCGAGCGCCTGCAGCAGGGCGTCCGCCGGGCCATCGAGACGATGGAGCGGGGCCGCGGTCAGGCCGAGCGCAGCGTGCGGCAGGCGGCCACCGTGGAGGAGGTCCTCGGCCAGGTCACCGAGGCCGTCTCGCGCATCAACGCCATGAACGCCCGCATCGCCTCGGCGGCTGAGGAGCAGAGCGCGGTCACCGGTGAGATCCGCTCCCACGTGGACCGCATTCGCGAGGTGGCCGGTGCCAACGCCGAGGTGGCGGCGGCGGTGGAGCGGGAGATCGGTGGCCTGGCCACCATCACCCAGGAGGTGCGCCAGAGCGTCGGGGCATTGAGGACCTAGCGGTCCCCAGGGGCCAGGTAGCCCAGCCAGCGGGCATAGAGGCGGTCGGCCACCGCCTGCAGGGCGGCTAGCCGCCCCTCCAGGTCGCGGAGCATGGTGGCCTCGTTCTGGACGGAGGGGGAGGGCTCGCGCAGCTCGTGGGCGTAGCGGCGGGCCCACTCCCGCACCAGCTCCTCGGTCATCTCCAGGTGGCACTGCAGGCCCAGGATCCCCCCCGGCAGGACGAAGGCCTGCTCCCGGCACCAGCGGCTGGCCAGGAGCCGGGCCGCCCCCGGCGGGGGGACGAAGGTCTCCCCGTGCCAGTGAAAGGCCACGAAGCGCTCCGGGAGGGCCGCGCGCCAAGCGGCCAGCTCCTCCGCACCGGCCCCCTCCCAGGCCCCTCCCTCGGGGCCGGGGTCGGCGGTGCGCTCCACCTCGTGCCAGCCGATCTCCTTGACGGGGTTGGGGCCTACCCGACCCCCCAGGGCCCGAGCGATGAGCTGCCCGCCCAGGCAGTGGCCCAGCACCGGCACCCCGGCCTCCCGGGCGGCGCGGATCAGGGCCAGCTCCTCGTCAATCCAGGGCAGGGGGTCATTGGCGCTCATGGGGCCGCCCATGAGCACCAGCCCGGCGGCGGCCTCCGGGTCCCGGGGCACAGGCTCGCCCTCGTCCACGGCCACTAGTCGCCAGGGCACGCCGTGGCGTTCCAGCACCCGGGCGAGATGGCCGGGGCCCTCGCAGTCGATGTGCCGCAGGATCAGGACGGGCCGCATGCCCCTTAGCCTCCGCTTGCGAAGCCCGGGGGCACTCTAGGGGAGACAGGGGGCGCTGTCCAGGGCCCGTTCAGGGGGGCGCCCTCCACGCTGGCCAGGGGGCCTTCGGGCCCCATCCCGCCCAGGACGTAGGCCCAGCGGCCAGCTGTGGCCGCCGCCGCCGCGGCCCGGGGGTGGCGCAGGGGCGGGCCGGCCGTCCAGGGCCCCAGGGTGCCGTCGGGGCGGATCACTGCCTGGTCCACCCGGGCCAAGCGGCGACGCCCGTCGTGCCCCCCTGCCAGATAGAGCCGCCCGCCCAGGGCGAAGGCCACGGCCAGGAGCCGCGGCTCGGCGGGAGCCGGCAGCAGCCGCCACGGCCCGGGCCCCAACTCGCCCAGGGGCGCGCTCTCCACGCTGGGCTCGGCGAGCCGCATCCCGTCCCGCCGGTGGCCGCCCAGGAGGTAGAGGTGGCCGCCGGCTGCAGCGGCGGCGTGGATGTAGCGGCTGGCCAGGCCCCCCGGCAGCTCCCGCCAGGGCCCCAGGGTGCCGTCGGGGCGCAGGCGGGCGCTCTCCACCGAGCGCAGGAAGCGCCCGTCGTAGCCTCCGATGGCGTAGAGCCGGTCCCCCCAGGCCAGGAGCTGCAGGCCTCGCCGGGGCCGGGTGAGCCAGCCGGCCCGCTCCCAGGGGCCCAGGGTGCCGTCGGGGCGGATCCGGGCCCGCTCCACGGCGGCCGAGGGCAGGTTGCCGCCACCCCGGGGTCCGGTGGCACCGCCCACCGCGTAGAGGTAATCGCTGAGGACGGCGGCGCCCAGGTAGAAGCGGGGCTCGCGCAGGGCGCTGGTGCGCCGCCAGGGGCCCAGGCGGCCGTCGGGGAGGATGGGGGCGTACTCTACCTCGGCCACGTAGCGGCCTGCGGCGTCCATGCCCCCCACGGCGTAGAGGTGGGTGGCGGTGGCGGCGGCGGCCAGGGCCCGACGGGGCTGGAGCAGCGGGCTGAGCTCCTGCCATGGGCCGAGCGCGGGGGGCGGCCGGGACCCGGTGGCGACCACCAGGGCCGCCCCGCCGAGAAGAGCCAGGAGCAGGATGGCCGGCAGGGCCGTCCGGGCCGGGCGGCCGGGGCGGCGGCTCACGGGCTCAGGGGGCGGACCAGGTGTAGGCCCGCACCCGGCCCTGTGCATCCAGCTTGACCTGGAGGATCTTGAGCCGGGCGTCCCGCAGGGCGGGCAGGGTCCCGGAGCCGAGGTACCAGGTCCACTGTTCGTAGCGGGCCCCGTCCGGCTCCACGCTCCCGCCCCGAGCCGCGGGCGGGCCCAGCCAGGCCTCCAGCTCCTGCCCGGTGGTCACACCGGGCTGGACCCGGGCCAGGAAGGCGTCCAGGGGGAAGTCGTGGCCCAGGCGCACCGCGCTGGCGCATCCGGCCAGCAAGGCGGCGAGGGCCAGGGCACCGGGGCGGGCGATGGTGCGGGGCGTGCGGGCTTTGGGCATGGGTGGTCTCCTCAAGCGGGCGCGCCTTGCGCCATGCGCCGGTCCAGCTCCCGGGCCAAGGCCTGGAGGCCGGGGGAGATGGCCACCGGATAGCCTCCCTCACCGGGGGCCAGCTCCCGGAGGGCGGGGGGCAGGGCCTCCAGCTCCCGGGC
>WFXX01000236.1 GCA_015490395.1 Gammaproteobacteria bacterium
CTCCCCTTGTAAGCGTGCGCTCCCAAGCCCGGCCCCAGTCTAGCAGGACTATGAGAGCGCCTTGCGTCCCTTTCCGCCCCCCTTCCATAATCCCTACTTGGTAAGGTGAGAGGGGCCAGCGAGCCCGTTCCCATGGAACGCTACCCCCTGCTGGAGTCCGTGCGCAGCCCCGAGGACTTGCGCGCCTTGCCCGAGGAGCGCCTCCCGGAGCTGGCCGCGGAGCTGCGCCGCTTCCTCATCGACAGCGTCTCGCGCACCGGGGGCCACTTGGCCTCCAACCTGGGTGCCGTGGAGCTGGCGGTGGCCCTGCACTACGTCTTCGACACCCCCCGGGACCGGCTGGTCTGGGACGTGGGGCACCAGAGCTATCCCCACAAGATCCTCACCGGCCGCCGGGAGGCCATGGCGCGGCTGCGCCGCGCGGGCGGGCCCTCCGGCTTCCCCCGGCGGTCGGAGAGCCCCTACGACGCCTTCGGCACCGGGCACTCCAGCACCTCCATCAGCGCCGCCTTGGGGATGGCCCTGGCCGCCCAGCGCCAGGGCCTGAGCCATAAGGCGGTGGCCGTCATCGGCGACGGGGCCCTCACCGCGGGCATGGCCTTCGAGGCCCTGAACCACGCCGGGGACCTGCACGCCGACCTGCTGGTGGTGCTCAACGACAACGACATGTCCATCTCCCCCAACGTGGGGGGGCTGGCCAATCATCTGGCGCGCATCCTCTCCGGCAAGCTCTACGTGAGCATGCGCGAGCAGGGCAAGAAGGTGCTGCGGCGCATGCCCTCGGTGTGGGAGCTGGCCCGGCGGGCCGAGGAGCACATGAAGGGCATGGTGGTGCCCGGCACCCTCTTCGAGGAGCTGGGCTTCAACTACATCGGGCCCGTCGATGGCCACGACCTGCCCGTGCTGGTGCGCACCCTGCGCAACCTGCGCGAGCTGGAGGGCCCCCAGTTCCTCCACGTGGTCACCCGCAAGGGCAAGGGCTATCCCCCCGCCGAGCGCGATCCCTGCCGCTACCATGGGGTGGTTCCCTTCGATCCCGATCAGGGATTGCCGCCTGCCGCTCCTGGCGGGACACCCACTTACACGGAGGTCTTCGGTGCCTGGGTTTGCGACATGGCCGAGGCCGATCCCCGGCTGGTGGCCATCACGCCGGCCATGCGCGAGGGTTCAGGCCTGGTGACCTTCTCGCAGCGGTTCCCGGAGCGCTACTACGACGTGGGCATCGCCGAGCAGCACGCCGTGACCCTGGCCGCAGGCCTGGCCTGCGACGGGATGCGCCCGGTGGTGGCCATCTACTCCACCTTCCTGCAGCGGGCCTACGATCAGCTCATCCACGACGTGGCCCTGCAGAACCTGCCTGTGAGCTTCGCCATCGACCGGGCTGGGCTGGTGGGCCCGGATGGGGCCACCCACGCCGGTAGCTTCGATCTGAGCTACCTGCGCTGCGTGCCCAACTTGGTGGTCATGGCCCCAGCGGACGAGAACGAGTGCCGCCGCATGCTCACCACCGCCCACCTGCACGAGGGCCCGGCGGCGGTGCGCTATCCCCGGGGCAAGGGCCCGGGGGTGCCCGTGGACCAGGACCTGCGCCCCCTCCCCTTGGGCCGGGGGGAGGTGCGGCGTCGCGGCCGCCGGGTGGCCCTGCTGGCCTTCGGCAGCATGGTGACTCCCGCCTTGGAGGCCGGGGAGTCCCTGGGGGCCACGGTGGCCAACATGCGCTTCGTCAAGCCTCTGGACGAGGCCCTGGTGCGGGAGCTGGCCGCTACCCACGAGCTGCTGGTCACCGTAGAGGAGAACGCGGTGGCAGGAGGGGCCGGGAGCGCCGTAGCCGAGTTCCTGGCCCGGGAGGGCATCGCCGCGCCCCTCCTTCAGCTGGGGCTGCCGGACCGCTTTCTGGAGCACGGGGAGCGGGGAGAGCTGCTGGCCGCCTGCGGTCTGGACGCGGCGGGGATCACGGAGCGGGTGCGGCGCCGCCTGGAGGGAGCCCTGCCCAGGCGGGCAGCGGCTCGCTGAGTCCGCCGCTGGCCTCCACCCTCCCTTTTGGGCGACAATATTCGTTTATGGCCGGCCGCTACACCCTCAAGGTTCTCCTGGAGTTCGCCGCCTCGCACCAGCTCCATGGCTACCCCGGGGAATGCGCCCGTCTCCACGGCCACAACTGGAAGGTGGAGATAGAGGTGGAGGCCCAGGGGCTGGATGGGCTGGGGATGGGCATGGATTTCAAGCGCATCAAGGCCCTGGCCCGGGAGGCGGTGGACCGCCTGGACCATCGGCACCTCAACGAGCTGCCCCCCTTTCGGGAGCGGAACCCCACCGCCGAGCGCATCGCCGAGCATCTGTATCGGGAGCTGGCCCCCGCCTTTGCGGGGGAACGGACCCGCCTGCTGGCGGTCACCGTATGGGAGACCGACCGAGCCGGCGTGCGCTACAGCGAGGAGGCAGGCCCATGACTCAGCGGAGCGGCGCAGCCGCCCTGGTCGACGTGCAGGCGGGCCAGGCCCGCCGTCGGATCCCCATCGACGAGGTGGGGGTGCGGGGCCTACGCCTGCCCGTGCGGGTGCGCGACCGGGGCGGCGTGCAGGCCACGGTGGCGGAGCTATCCCTGACCGTGGACCTGGAGGCTGGGCGGCGTGGGGCTCACATGTCCCGGCTCCTGGAGATCCTCAACGACGAGGCCTTGGTGCTGTCCGTGGCCGGCCTCCCGGCCCTCTTGGATCGGGTCCGGGAGCGGCTGGAGGCGGGACGGGCGGTGCTGGAGGCCCGCTTCCCCTTCTTCGTGCTCAAGCGCGCCCCCGTCACCGGCGCCCCCAGCCGCATGGACTACCAGGTGCGGTTGCGCGCCGAGGGCCCGGAATCCGGGGGGCTGGAGGTGGCGGTGACCGTCCCCGCCACCAGCCTCTGCCCCTGCTCCAAGGCCATCGCTGACTACGGGGCCCACAACCAGCGCGCCCACCTAACGGCCGCCGTGCGGCTGGCCGCCCCCCTCTGGCTCGAGGAGCTTATCGAGACGGTGGAGGCACAGGCCTCCTGCGGGGTCTATGGCCTGGTCAAGCGCGCTGACGAGAAGCACCTCACCGAACGGGCCTACGAGAACCCCAAGTTCGTGGAGGACACGGTGCGGGACCTGGCCGCCCAGCTGGCGGAAGATCCACGGGTGGCGGTCTTTCGGGTGGAGGCCGAGCACTTCGAGTCCATCCACAACCACTCAGCCTACGCTTGCATCCGGGGCACAGGCCGCGGGGCGAACGGGCCCAGGGCGGAACCAGGGGGCCCAAGGGACGAAGTCTCCGGCCTTTGAGGCCCCCGCGGCGACCTACCGGGACCTGAGAGCGGTGCGCCCCATTGGGGTCTTGGGGCCCTTCCTCGGGCAGGTTCGTGAGCCGGTGGGAGAGATCGGGGAGAGCATGCGCTTCGACCTGGCCGGTGCTGAGGATCGGGAGGGCGGCCTGCCGGCGGGGCGCGGGCCGCGCCTGTGGCTGGGCACGGCCCTGGCTCATCTGGTGCTGGCCCCCCTGGTCCTCGTGGGGCTGCTCCAGCTGCACGAGGGTGAGCTGCGCCAGACTTATGCGGCCCAGGCCCAAGCGGACCAGCAGCGCCTGGCCCGTCTCCTGGCCGCCCCACCTCTGCCCCGAGACGGGGCGGCTTGGGAGCAGCGCCTGCGGTCGGCGCTGGCCGTCGCCGGGATGCCTCTGGAGGGACCGCAGCCGATGGCCGTGCGCCTGCGGCTGCGGGAGGGAACGGTCTTGGCCGTGGGGAGGCCTGCGGCGGGGGTCCTCAGCCCCGACCCGGTGGCGGTGCGCGATGCGCAGGGGGCCGTGCTGGGCGAGCTGGCGGTGAGCTACGATCCAGCCCCCTTGCGCAGGGCCCTGACCCGGGAGCGCCGCTGGGCCCTGGCCCTGGGCGGGGCCTGGCTGCTCCTAGCCCTGCTCCTGACCTACTTGGCCTGGCGCCGCCTGGCGGCCCAGCTCCAAGCCCTGGCGCGCCAGGCCCGCCGGGTGGCCCACGAGGAGCCCCGAGCGGGCATCCAACCGCCGCCTGGGACCGCAGCCCTCCAGGGGCTGGCCCGGGATCTGGAGGCCATGCGGCGCAGCCTGGTGGAGGCGCGCGAGGCCGCTGCGGCCCGCGAGCGGCGGGTGCAGGCCATCCTGGACCACGTGCCCGATGGGATCCTCACCGTGGACGAGCGGGGCGACATCGCCTCCTTGAACCGGGCCGCCTTGCGCATGTTCGGTTACCGGCCCGAGGAGGTGCTCGGCCGCAACATCAACGTCCTCCTGGCCGAGCCCTACCTCTGCCCCTATGAGCCGGGCGGCGGGAGCGGGCCCACGGTGCGCTCCGTGGCCGCCTCCCAGCGCTACCACGAGATCCTGGGGCGGCGCCGGGACGGCTCCACCTTTCCCTTGGAGATGGGCATCAGCGAGCTGAGCCGGGAAGAGGGCCCGCTGTTCATCGCCATCGTGCGGGACATCACCGAGCGCAAGCGGCGGGACGCGGAGCTCCGCGCCCTGCAGGAGGATCTGGAGCGGCGGGTCATCCGCCGCACCCGGGAGCTGGCGGCCCTCAACCGGGAGCTGGAGCACCAGGCCCTCCACGACGCTCTCACCGGCCTGCCCAACCGGCTGCTGTTCAACGACCGGCTCCGGCAGGCCATCCTCGCCGCCCGCCGGGAGGGACGCCCCCTGGCCCTCATGATCACCGACCTGGACCGCTTCAAGGAGATCAACGACACCCTGGGGCACCACTACGGGGACCTGGTGCTGCGCCAGGTGGCCCGCCGCCTCCAGGGGACCCTGCGCCGCTCGGACACCATCGCCCGGCTGGGCGGCGACGAGTTCGCCGTGCTCCTGCCCACGGTGCGGGGGGCCGAGGACGCCCTGCAGGCGGCCGCCAAGCTGGTGGCGGCCATGGAGCGGCCGGTGGAGCTGGAGGGCCAGAGCTTCCCCATCGGCCTCAGCGTGGGGGTGGCCCTGTTCCCGGAGCACGGCGAGGACGGCTCCACCCTCATGCGCCACGCGGACGTGGCCATGTACGTGGCCAAGCGCTCCGGCCGGGGCCACGCCCTCTACGATCCCCAGGAGGACCAGCACAGCCGCAGCCGCCTGGCCCTCATCGGGGACCTGCGCCGGGCCCTGGAGGAGGACGAGCTCCACCTGGTCTACCAGCCCAAGCTGGACCTGGCCTCCGGGGCCCTGGCCGGGGTGGAGGCCCTGGTGCGCTGGCGCCACCCCACCCGGGGGCTGCTCCACCCTGACGTCTTCATTCCCCTGGCCGAGCACACCGGCCTCATCCGCCCCCTCACCCTCCTGGTGCTGGAGCGCGCCCTGGCCCAGCTGCGGCGCTGGCGCCGCCGCGCCCTGGAGACCACGGTCTCGGTGAACCTCTCCGCCCGCCACCTCCAGGACCAGGAGCTCCCGGAGCGGGTGGCCGAGCTCCTCGGGCGGCACGAGATCCCGCCCCAGGCCCTGGTGCTGGAGATCACCGAGAGCGCCATCATGGCCGACCCCGAGCGGGCCATGCGCACCCTCTCCCGGCTGGCCGCCATGGGGGTGCAGCTGTCCATCGACGACTTCGGCACCGGCTACTCCTCACTCTTCTACCTGAAGCAGCTCCCGGTGCACGAGATCAAGATCGACAAGTCCTTCATCCTGGACATGCTGCAGAACCACGAGGACCTGATCATCGTGCGCTCCATCATCGACCTGGGGCACAACATGGGCCGGCGGGTGGTGGCCGAGGGGGTGGAGACCGCCCAAGCCCTGGACCTGCTGCGGCACCTGGGCTGCGACCAGGCCCAGGGGGAGCACGTGGCCGGCCCCCTGACCCCGGAGGCCGTGGGGCTGTGGCAGGGGCCGAGCCGGCGCCGGGCGGCCTCCGGGACGGGGCCCCGTCGCGGACGCGGCGGGCTAGGGCGCCGCCAGCGCCGCCGCGCCAGCCAGCGCCAGGCC
>WFXX01000237.1 GCA_015490395.1 Gammaproteobacteria bacterium
TTCTGGTACCGTGGCGGCGGCCGGGGCGGGCGGCGGCGGGCCGGCGCCAAGGGGCTGGCGGGATCCGTGGCAGCTTCCATGACCAAGTTCGTGTTCATCACCGGCGGGGTGGTCTCCTCCCTGGGCAAGGGGATCGCCTCGGCCTCGCTGGGCGCCATCCTGGAGGCCCGGGGGATCAAGGTCACCCTCCTCAAGCTGGACCCCTACATCAACGTGGACCCGGGGACCATGAGCCCCTTCCAGCACGGGGAGGTCTACGTCACCGAGGACGGGGCCGAGACCGACCTGGACCTGGGGCACTACGAGCGCTACGTGCGCACCACCATGACCCGGGCCAACAACTTCACCACCGGCCAGGTCTACGAGCGGGTGATCCGCAAGGAGCGCCGGGGGGACTACCTGGGCGGCACCGTGCAGGTCATCCCCCACATCACCGACGAGATCAAGCGCTCCATCCTGGCCGGGGCGGGGGAGGCCCAGGTGGCCCTGGTGGAGATCGGGGGCACGGTGGGCGACATCGAGTCCCTGCCCTTCCTGGAGGCCATCCGCCAGATGGGGGTGGAGCTGGGCCGGGAGAACGCCGTCTACGTGCACCTGACCCTGGTGCCCTACATCAAGGTCTCGGGGGAGCTCAAGACCAAGCCCACCCAGCACTCGGTGGCGGAGCTGCGCTCCATCGGCATCCAGCCCGACGTGCTCATCTGCCGCTCCGACCGCCCCCTGCCCCCGGAGGAGCGCCGCAAGATCGCCCTGTTCACCAACGTGCGGGAGGAGGCGGTCATCTCCGCGGTGGACGCGGACATCATCTACCGCATCCCTCTCCTGCTGCACGCCGAGGGCCTGGATCGCATCGTCACCGAGCACCTGCGCTTGGAGGCCCCGGAGGCGGACCTGTCCGAGTGGGAGCGGGTGGTGGAGGCCATGGAGCGCCCGGAGGGCGAGGTCACCGTGGCCCTGGTGGGCAAGTACGTCCACCTCACGGAGTCCTACAAATCTCTCACGGAAGCCCTTGTTCATGCAGGCATACACACCCGAACACGGGTGCGCATCCAATACGTGGACGCCGAGCGCCTGGAGCAGGAGGGCACCGGGGCGCTCCAGGGGGTGGACGCCGTCCTGGTCCCGGGCGGCTTCGGGGAGCGGGGGGTGGAGGGCAAGATCCTGGCCGCCGAGCACGCCCGCCGGGAGGGGTTGCCCTATCTGGGGATCTGCCTGGGGATGCAGGTGGCGGTCATCGAGTTCGCCCGCCACGTGGCCGGCATGGCCGGGGCCCACAGCACCGAGTTCGACCCCAACACCCCCTATCCGGTGATCGCCCTCATCACCGAGTGGAGCACCGCCGAGGGGGGTGTGGAGCGGCGCGGCCCCGACTCGGACCTGGGCGGGACCATGCGCCTGGGGGGCCAGCCCTGCCGCTTGGAGCCCGGCTCCCTGGCCCATCGCATCTACGGCCAGGACATCATCGTGGAGCGCCACCGGCACCGCTACGAGTTCAACAACCGCTTCCAGGACCGCCTGGTGGAGGCCGGGCTGCGCATCAGCGGCCGCTCCATGGACGGGCGCCTGGTGGAGATCGTAGAGCTGCCCGGGCACCCCTGGTTCCTGGCCTGCCAGTTCCACCCCGAGTTCAAGTCCACCCCCCGGGACGGCCATCCCCTGTTCACCAGCTTCATCCGGGCGGCGCGGCGCCAGCGGGGCCTGCCCGAGGTCGGGCCGGAGGCCGGGGCGGAGGCCCGGGAGGCGGCCCCGTGAGCGCCGTCCCCCTCTGCGGCTTCGAGGCCGGGTTGGACCGGCCCCTGTTCCTCATCGCCGGCCCCTGCGTCATCGAGGGCGAGGGCCTGGCCCTGGACAGCGCCGGCCGGCTCGAGGAGATCACCCGCCGGCTGGGCATCCCCTTCATCTACAAGAGCTCCTTCGACAAGGCCAACCGCACCTCGGCGGCCAGCTACCGCGGCCCGGGCCTGGAGGAGGGGTTGCGCATCCTGGCCGAGGTCAAGCGCCAGATCGGGGTGCCGGTGCTCACCGACGTGCACGAGGACACCCCCCTGGAGGAGGTGGCCTCGGTGGTGGACGTGCTCCAGACCCCCGCCTTCCTCTGCCGTCAGACCACCTTCGTGCAGCGGGTGGCGGCCCAGGGCTTGCCGGTGAACCTGAAGAAGGGGCAGTTCCTCTCCCCCTGGGAGATGGGCCACGTGGTGGAGAAGGCCCGGGCGGCGGGGCCGGGCCCCTTCCTGGTCTGCGAGCGGGGCTACAGCTTCGGCTACAATAACTTAGTGGTGGATATGCGCTCCTTGGCGGTGATGCGCGCCACCGGCTGCCCCGTGGTCTTCGACGCCACCCACGCGGTGCAGCTGCCCGGTGGGGCCGGGGGGCGCTCCGGCGGGCAGCGGCAGTTCGTGCCGGTGCTGGCCCGCGCGGCCGTGGCGGCGGGCGTCGCTGGCCTGTTCATGGAGACCCACCCCGATCCCGACCGGGCCCTGTCGGACGGGCCCAACGCCTGGCCCCTGGACCGCATGGAGGCCCTCCTGGAGGCCCTCCTGGAGCTGGACCGGACGGTGAAGGCCCGCCCCCTGGCTGAGGCAGGGCTGGATCCGGGCTTGGGCTGAGCGGTCCTCGGGAGGCGCGGGAAGCAGAAGCGCCGACAGATTTCTGGCGCTTCTTTTTGTTTTGTAAGAAGAAAGGTGCCGCAGGGCGCGCGGCGCTGGAAGGGACGGAGAAGCCATGCCGAGCATCCAGAGCATCCGAGCCCGGGAGATCCTGGACTCCCGGGGCAACCCCACGGTGGAGGCGGAGCTGATCCTGGACAGCGGGGCCCGGGGCCGGGCGGCGGTCCCCTCCGGGGCCTCCACGGGCACCCGGGAGGCCGTGGAGCTGCGCGACGGCGACCCCCGCCGTTACGGCGGCAAGGGGGTCCAGCGGGCCGTGGCCCACGTCAACGGCCCCATCGCCGAGGCCCTGCTGGGAGTGGAGGCCCGCCAGGAGGCAGTGGACCGCCGCCTGGTGGAGCTGGACGGCACCCCCAACAAGGGGCGCCTCGGGGCCAATGCCATCCTGGCCGTCTCCCTCGCCCTGGCCCGGGCCCTGGCCCACGAGGCCGGCCGGCCCCTTTACCGGGCCCTGGGCGGGAGCGAGCCGGCCCGCCTGCTTCCCGTGCCTCTCATGAACGTCCTCAACGGCGGGGCGCACGCCGACAACCGGCTGGAGATGCAGGAGTTCATGATCTGCCCGGTGGGCGCCCCCAGCTTCGCCGAGGCCCTGCGCTACGGGGCCGAGGTCTTCCACGCCCTGCGTGCGGTGCTCAAGGGGCGGGGGTTGGCCACCGGGCAGATC
>WFXX01000238.1 GCA_015490395.1 Gammaproteobacteria bacterium
CCCACCACCCGCCCGTCATCAATGTGACCCACCACGCGGAGGGGACCTCCTCCCCACCGCTCCAACTGCCGCCAGTCTCGGGTCCGAAAGGACCGTCCCCGGCCCAGGAGATGCACCGCCTCCAGGAGGCTGGTCTTGCCGGAGGCATTGGGGCCCCACACCACGTTGATGCCGGGGCCGGGCTTCAGGGTCACCCGCTGCAGGTTGCGCAGGTGCTCGATGGATAGCTCGAGAAGGGGCACGAGACCCGCCGGTCGGGCCGCGAGGGATGCCTTCAGAGGCGCATGGGCATGACCACGTAGCGGCAGCCGTCCGGCTCCGCGCCCTGGATAAGACAGCAGCTGTTGGGATCGGAGAGCTCCATCCGGATCCGCTCCTGGTCCAGAGTGCCCAAGGCGTCGAGGAGATAGCCGGCATTGAAGCCGATGACCAGGGGATCTCCTTGATAGTCCACAGGCACCTCCTCCTCGGCCTGCTCCTGCTCCGGGTTGTTGGCGGTGATGCGCAACAGATCCCCAGCCAGCTCCAGACGCACGCTACGATACTTCTCACTGCTGAGGATGGAGGCCCGCTGGAGGGCCTCGCGGAGGGTCTCCCGGTCGACCAGGAGGCGCTTGTCGCTGGATTCCGGGATCACCCGTTGATAATCCGGGAAGCGCCCGTCGATGAGCTTGGAGGTCAGCTCCCTCCCATCGGCAGCCACCCGCACGTGGTTGGCGCCGATTTCCAGGCGCACCTCCCCCTCCCCGTCCAGGAGGCGCAGCAGCTCCACCACCCCCTTGCGGGGCACGATGATCTGGACCCCCTCGCCCGGATCCTGCTCCAGTGCCGCCTCACAGTAGGCCAAGCGATGACCGTCGGTAGCCACGGCACGCAGCTGCCCAGGAGCGGCCTCGAGGAGCAGGCCGTTCAAGTAATAACGGACATCCTGGACAGCCATGGCAAAGTGGGTCCGCTCCAGGAGACGGCGCAGGGTGGCAGAGGGCACCGCCAAGCTCGTGCGCGGCTCTACCGTCTCCACCACCGGGAACTCCTCCGGCGGCAGGGCCAGGAGGGTAAAACGGCTGCGCCCGGCGCGCACCGCGACCCGGTCCCCGCCTGCTTCCACCTCCACCAGCGCCCCTTCCGGCAGGGCACGGACGATGTCGGCCAGCTTGCGCGCCGGCAGCGTGGCTCGCTCCCTGGCCCCCGGAGCCTCCTCCAAGACATCCCCGGGGAGGTCAACTGCCAGCTGCACCTCCAGGTCGGTGGCAGCCAGACGAAGCCCCTTGTCTGTCCCTTCCGCCAGGAGGTGGGCCAGGATGGGACGGGTTTGACGCCGCTCCACTACGCTGGCGACTAGCTGCAGGGGCCTGAGGAGCTCCTCTCGGGATGCCGCGAAGCGCATGGCTGTGTACCTCAAAAATCCAGAAATATCTTAAGGGATCTGTGCTGGATAGCTGAAGGAGACCCGATCTGGGGGCTTTCCAAAAATATCTTTCTTGCTCAAGACGTTGAATAAAAAGCGCCCCCTGGGCCCGCCTGTGGCCGGACTGTGGATGCCTTGTGGAGGGCTAGCCCCCTCCCAGCACCGGCAAGGCTTGTCCACAGGCTGTTCCCATCAGGTGGACAGGGTGCGCAGGAGGTTGGTGTAGTCCTCCTGCACCCGGGCCTCGGTCTCGCGGAGCTGGGCGATCTTGCGGCAGGCATGGAGCACGGTGGTGTGGTCCCTCCCGCCGAAGGCCTCGCCGATCTCCGGGAGGCTGTGGCTGGTCAGCTCCTTGGCCAAGGCCATGGCCATCTGCCGCGGCCGGGCCACGGAGCGGTTGCGCCGCTTGGACAACAGGTCTCGCACCGGGATCCGGTAGTACTCGGCCACCGTCTTCTGGATGTTCTCAATGGTGACCAGCTTGTCCTGGAGGGCCAGGAGGTCCTTGAGGGCCTCCTTGGCGAAGTCCAGGGTGATGGGCCGGCCGGTGAAGCGGGAGCTGGCCACCACCCGGCGCAGGGCCCCCTCCAGCTCGCGGATGTTGGACTGGATGCGCTTGGCGATGAAGAAGGCCACCTCCGGGGCCAGGCGGGTGCCCATCTGCTGGGCCTTGCTCATCAGGATGGCCACCCGGGTCTCCAGCTCGGGAGGCTCGATGGCCACCGTCAGCCCCCAGCCGAAACGGGACTTGAGCCGCTCCTCCAGGCCGTCCACCTCCTTGGGGTAGCGGTCGCAGGTCATGATGATCTGCTGTCCGCCTTCCAGGAGCGTGTTGAAGGTATGGAAGAACTCCTCCTGGGAGCGCTCCTTGCCCGCGAAGAACTGGATGTCGTCGATGAGCAGGGCGTCCACCGAGCGGTAGAAGCGCTTGAACTCGGCGATGGCGTTGTGCTGCAGGGCCTTGACCATGTCCGCCACGAAGCGCTCCGAGTGCAGATAGACGATCTGGGCCCGGGGGTCGCGCCGGCGCATGAGGTTGCCCACCGCATGCACCAGGTGGGTCTTGCCCAGCCCCACGCCACCATAAATGAACAGCGGGTTGTAGGACTCGCCGGGGTGCGTGGCTACCTGCAGGGCAGCGGCACGGGCGAGTTGGTTGGACTTGCCTTCTACGAAGGTCTCGAAGGTGAACTCCGGCCGCAGGCTGCTGATCTGGGCGCCCCGGTCGTCTTTGCGCCGGAAGGTGGCCTCGGAGGTTGAGGAGGCCTCCTGGCTGGCCGCTTGGGGGGGTGGGGGCGGTGGCTCCTCGCAGACCTCCACGGTCACCCGGGCTGGGGCGTCGGGTAGGGCTGCCAAGATATCGCTGATGCGGTCCATGAGCCGCTCGCGTACCCATTCGCGAACGAAGCGGTTGGGGGCCAGCAGGCGCAGCTCGCCCTCGGTCTCCACCGCCCGCAGGGGACGGATCCAGGTGTTGAACTGCTGCGGGGTGAGGTCACCCTCCAAGCGGGCGATACAGCGTTCCCAGACCTTGGTGTCCACGCAGGCTCCTCCCTACCGCCCGGGGCCGCCGTCCGGTGGGGACGGGGGCGCCCGGGCCCGGCAGCACCCTGGGAAGGGGAGTCTAGCGCCAGCCGGGTGCTCCCGCCACAGCCACCACGAGCGCGCCTTTTTCTTGACAGCGCAGGATTTTCTCCGCTAGCCTTCCTGCCTTTCTTTGCACCAAAGGGCGCCGGGGCGGGGGAGCGAAGTACGGGAAGCGTAAGGTCGAGGGCCATGAAGAGGACTTATCAGCCCAGCGTGATCCGGCGCAAGCGCACTCACGGCTTCCGGGCCCGGATGCGCACGCCTGGGGGGCGGCGGGTGCTGCGCAACCGTCGTGCTAAGGGCCGGATCCGGCTCAGCGTCTGAGGCAGGCGGGACGGCGTTCCCGCGCCGGCGGCTGCGCTTCACACGCCGGCACCGCCTCACCCGGTCCCGCGAGTTCCAGAGGGTCTTTGACCAGCCTTACCGTTCGCGTGGGGGCGGGTTCACGGTGCTGGCCCGGCCCAACGGCCTCCCTTGGCCACGGCTGGGGCTGGTGGTCTCCGCGCGCTGTGCCAAACGAGCGGTGGACCGCCACCGCTTGAAGCGCCTGGTACGGGAGAGCTTCCGGCTCCACCAGCATCGCCTAGTCGGCTTGGACGTGGTGGTCATCGGCCAGCCCGGAGCGGCCGGGAGGGGGAATCGGGAGCTCTTCGCCGCCTTGGAGGAGCACTGGAGGAGGCTGGAGCGATGCGCAAGGTCCTGACGGGGATGCTGTGGGCTTATCGCTGGTTGGCCACACCTCTGGTCGGATCCGTCTGCCGCTTCCAGCCCACCTGTTCCCGCTACGCCGAGGAGGCCATCGCGCGCCATGGGGCTCTGCGGGGCAGCTGGTTGGCGCTGCGCCGGTTGCTGCGTTGCCATCCTTGGCACCCGGGGGGTTGGGACCCGGTGCCGGGTGTCGGCCCCTCGGACGAGCCGCGGCGCTGAGCCTCCATCGGGCTCTCGTCCATCAGGGAGGACGGCCTACAGGCTATGGAGAACCGCCAGCTCATCCTCTTCGTGGTGCTCAGCGTGCTGGTCCTGTTGGGCTGGGAGGCTTGGCAGGGCGCCTCGGCGCCGCGGCAGCCCGCCGTGGCTGAGGCCCCGGAGGCCGGGGCAGGCCCCGAAGGGACCACCGCCGGTGAGGGGGCGCCTGCGGCGGGTCCTGACCGCCCGCCGGGCCCTGAGACAGCCAAGGAGGGCGCCGGGGGCACCCTGAAACGCGGCGCCCGGATCCGGGTGCGCACCGATGTGCTGGCTGTGGAGATCGACACCGTGGGGGGCGACCTGCGGCAGGCGGAGCTGCTGCGTTACCCAGTCTCCCTGGATCGACCGGAGGAGCCCTTCCGCCTCCTAGACGACACGCCGGGCCGGGTCTTCGTGGCTCAGACGGGGTTGGTGGCGCAAGGGGGCCCTTCCCCGGACCATCATGCCCGCTTCCAGCCAGAGGCCGAGCGCTATGCCCTGGGCACAGGGGTGGAGGAGCTGCGGGTGCCCCTGCGTTGGCGGCAGGGAGACCTGGAGCTGACCAAGACCTATGTCTTCCGCCGGGACAGCTACGTGGTGACGGTGGAGCACCGCCTCCGGAACCTCGGTGCCGAGCCCTGGCGAGGCTTCCCCTACCGCCAGATCCAACGGGACCGGGCTCAGCCGACCTCCTGGCTGCTGCCCACCTACGTGGGGGGGGTGGTTCACGGCGAGGAGCTCCGGTACGAGAAGGTCTCCTTCGACGACTTGGCCGACGAGCCCCTGGACCTGGAGCTCACTGGCGGTTGGGTGGCCATGATGCAGCACTACTTCGTGGCCGCTTGGCTGGCAGACCCAGGCCAGAGGAACCGGGTCTATGGCAAGGCTTTGCCTGGAGACCGGTACCTCCTGGGAATGACGGCGCCTGCGGTGGAGGTGCCTCCCGGGGGCGAGCTGAGCTGGAGCACGCGGCTCTATGTAGGGCCCAAGGTGGCCGAGCGCCTGGCGGCGGCGGCCGAGGACCTGGACCTCACCGTAGACTATGGCAAGCTCACCTTCCTAGCCAAGCCCCTGTTCTGGCTGCTGGCCGTCTTCCACGACTGGACCGGCAATTGGGGCATGGCCATCATCCTGCTCACCCTCACCATCAAGGTGGCCTTCTACAAGCTCTCCGAGGCCAGCTACCGCTCCATGGCCAACATGCGCCGCCTGCAGCCCAAGCTGCAGGCCATCCGAGAGCGTTACGGCGACGACCGCCAGCGCATGAGCCAGGCCATGATGGAGCTCTACAAGCAGGAGCAAGTCAACCCCTTTGGGGGCTGCCTGCCGGTGCTGGTCCAGATTCCGGTCTTCATCGCCCTCTACTGGGTGCTGCTCGAGAGCGTGGAGCTGCGCCAGGCCCCCTTCGTGGGCTGGATCCGGGATCTCTCCGCCAAGGATCCCTACTACGTGCTGCCCTTGCTGATGGGGGTCACCATGTTCGTCCAGCAGCGGCTCAACCCGTTGCCCCCGGACCCCGTTCAGGCGCGGGTGATCCAGGCCATGCCCTTCATCTTCACCCTCTTCTTCGCCTTCTTCCCGGCGGGGCTGGTCCTCTACTGGCTCACCAATAATGTGCTCTCCATTGCTCAGCAGTGGTACATCACCCACCGGCTGGAGCGGGAGGCCGAGCGGGCCCGTCAGGAGGCCCGGGCTCGGAAGGCGGCCCGCGTCGAGGAGGAGGCGGTATCCGGTCAGAGGGGTGAGGATCCCAGCGGGGGGGAGGGTTCGCCAGCGGCCGGCGCGCCGCGGCCTGAGGGCAAGCAGGGGCTCGAGGGCAAGCAAGGCGCGGGGGAGCGGTCCGGGAAGGGTCCGGGGAAGGGGTCAGGCGGCAAGGGCAAGAAGGGACGGCGCCGCAACTGTCTCTTATACACA
>WFXX01000239.1 GCA_015490395.1 Gammaproteobacteria bacterium
CCCCAAACCCCGCCCGCCCCGGACGGCCGTCCGGGGCGGGCGGGGTTTGGGGCATGGCGTGCTCCATGGCTCCCTCCTCAATCCTTGGTGCGCGAGGGCCGCAGGAAGGTGCGGGCCAAGACGTTGAGCAGCAGCACGCTGAAGGTGATGAGCAGGGCCCCGGCCCAGGCCAGGTGCTGCCAGTTGTCGTAAGGGCTCATGGCGAACTGGAAGATGGTCACCGGCAGGTTGGCCAGGGGCTTGCCCATGTCCAGGCTCCAGAACTGGTTGTTCAGGGCGGTGAAGAGCAGGGGCGCGGTCTCGCCGCTGATGCGCGCCACGGCCAGCAGCACCCCGGTGAGGATCCCGGTGAAAGAGGCCCGATAGACCACCGCGGCGATCACCTTCCAGTAGGGCGCCCCCAGAGCCGCTGCGGCCTCGCGCAGGGTGTCCGGCACCAGGCGCATCATGTCCTCCGTGGTGCGCACCACCACGGGGATGACGATCAGGGCTAGGGCCACGCCGCCAGCCCAGCCTGAGAAGTGGCCCAGGGGCACCACCAGGATCTCGTAGACGAAGACCCCTAGCAGGATGGAAGGGGCGCTCAGGAGCACGTCGTTGACGAAGCGCACCACCTTCCCCAATCGGCTGTGGCGGCCGAACTCGGCCAGATAGGTCCCGGCCAGGATCCCTATCGGGGCGCCGATGAGCACCCCCAGCGCGGTCAGGATCAGGCTCCCGACGATGGCGTTGGCCAGCCCGCCGTGTCCGCCTGGCGGCGGCGTGGGCTCGGTGAGCACCTCCCAGGTCAGCCAGGGCAGTCCCTTGACCAGGAGGGTGCCCAGCAGCCAGGCCAGCCAGAACAGCCCGAAGAGGGTCACCACCAGGGACATCCCCAGGTGGAAGGCGTTGCGCAGCCGGCGCCGGGTATAGAGATCCATGCCCGGCCCACTCAGCTCGCCCGGCCCTCGCCGGCGCTCAGCCGGAGCAGCAGCAGCTTGGCCAGGGCCAGCACCACGAAGGTCACGAGGAACAGGATCAGCCCCAAGGCCACCAGCGAGGACAGGTGCAGCTCGCTGTCGGCCTCGGTGAACTCGTTGGCCAGGGTGGAGGAGATAGTGTTGCCGGGCATGAACAGCGAGGCGCTGATCTCGTGGGCGTTGCCGATGACGAAGGTCACCGCCATGGTCTCGCCCAGGGCCCGCCCGAGCCCGAGCATGATGCCGCCTACCACTCCCACCTTGGTGTAGGGCAGGACCACGTAGCGTACCACCTCCCAGGTGGTGGCCCCCAGCCCGTAGGCCGATTCCTTGAGCATGGGGGGCACGGTCTCGAACACGTCCCGCATCACCGAGGAGATGAAGGGGATGATCATGATGGCCAGGATGAGGCCCGCGGTGAACATGCCGATGCCCATGGGCGGGCCGTCGAAGAGGGGCCCGATCAGGGGCAGGCCGGCCAGGTGCTCGGTCATCCAGGGCTGCACGTGGTCGGCGAAGAGAGGAGCGAAGACGAACAGCCCCCACATGCCGTAGATGATGCTGGGGATGGCCGCCAGCAGCTCCACGGCGGTGGCCACCGGGCGCTTGAGCCAGGGGGGGGCCAGCTCGGTGATGAACACGGCGATGCCGAAGCTCACCGGCACCCCCACCAGCATGGCGATGGCCGAGGTCACCAGGGTCCCGTACACCGGGGCCAGGGCCCCGAACTCCTCGGTGACCGGGTTCCAAGCCTCCGACGTCAGGAAGCCGAGCCCGAAGCGCTCCAAGGCCGGGGTGGCCCCAGCCCACAGGGAGGCCAGGATCCCCAGCACCATGAGGAAGACCAGGACGGCCGCCGCCAACGCGAGGTTGGCGAATAAGGGATCGCCCCATCGCCCGCCACGGACGGCACCGCCCCGGGTGGGCTGCGTGACAGTGTGGCTCACGGGCTCCTCGCCTCCTCTGCCTCCGCCGGCGTCCTCCCCAGGCAGGGCGGAGCCCGCCCGGAGGGGGGCGGGCTCCGCCAAGGTGGGCGCATTATAGCGGCTGCCGGCTCGGCCGGCCCGGGCTCACCGCGCTGGCCACAGGGGGCGGCCGTCCGGGCCGCGGACCTGCTCCCGCCAGGTCTCCTCCACCAGCTCCACCACCTCCTGGGGTAGGGGCACGTAGTGCAGCTCCTCGGCGATGCCGGCCCCGTGGCGGAAGGCCCAATCGAAGAAGCGCAGCACCGCCCGGCCCATCTCGGGTCGCTCCTGGCGCCGGTGCAAGAGCACGAAGGTCGCTCCCGTGATGGGCCAGGAGGCCTCCCCCGGCTGATCGGTGAGCACCAGGTGGTAGCCAGGGGCGTGACGCCAGTCGGCGTTGGCCGCCGCGGCGGCGAAGCTGTCGGCGGTGGGCGCCACGAAGTGCCCGGCGCGGTTGCGGAGCAGGGCGTAGGTCATGCGGTTCTGCAGGGCGTAGGCGTACTCGACGTAGCCGATGGACCCCTTGAGGCGTCGCACGTAGGCGGCCACGCCCTCGTTGCCCTTGGCACCGACACCGGCGGGCCAGCGCACGGCCTTGCCGCTGCCTACCCGACGGGCCCATTGAGGGCTGACCTTGCTCAGGTAGTTGGTGAAGATCCAGGTGGTGCCGGAGCCGTCGGAGCGGCGGACCACGGTGACCTTACGGTCGGGCAGGCTCAGGCCGGGATTGAGGGCCTGGAGACGGGGATCGTTCCAGCGGCTGATCTCGCCCAGAAAGAGCCCGGCCAGCGCCTCGGGGCTGAGCCTGAGCTCGCCGGGCCCGATGCCGGGCAGGTTCACCACGGGCACCACGCCGCCGATGATGACGGGGAACTGCACCAGCCCCGCCTGCTCCAGGGCCTGGGGCTCGAGGGGGGCGTCCGAGGCCCCGAAGTCCACGGTCCGGGCCTTGATCTGGCGGATGCCGCCCCCGGAGCCGATGGACTGATAGTTCAGCCGCACGCCGGTCTCTCGGTGGTAGACCTCCGCCCACTTGGAGAGCACGGGGTAGACGAAGGTGGAGCCCGCCCCGGTGATCTGGTCCACCTCAGCCGCGGCGGCCCCGGCCAGTCCCAGGAGCAGGATGCCGGCCAAGAGCGGTCGGTGCAGACGCTTGCGCATGATGACCTCCTCGTGGTTGTTCAGGACGGGGCTTAACCCTAGCGGCCCCGTGTGACAGCACGATGACAGCGACGCGCGGCGTCCTGGTGCCCTAAAAGGCGGCGGGGCGCCCGAGGCGCCCCGCCGCGCGGCCGATCCCCTATGCCTCAGCTTGGGAGGCGGGAGGCCACGAAGTCCCAGTTGACCAGGTTCCAGAAGTTCTCCACGTACTTGGGGCGCTGGTTGCGGTAGTCGATGTAGTAGGCATGCTCCCAGACGTCGCAGGTCAGCAGCGGCGTGGCACCCTCGGTCATGGGGTTGCCGGCGTTGCTGGTGCTCACCACGTCCAGGGAGCCGTCCGGCCGGCGCACCAGCCAGGCCCAGCCGGAGCCGAAGGTCCCCACCGCGGTCTGGGAGAAGCGCTCCTTGAAGGCCTGGAAGGAGCCGAAGGCCTGCCGGATGGCCTCTCCCAGGGCGCCGCCCGGCTCCCCGCCGCCCTGGGGCCGCATGCACTTCCAATAGAAGGTGTGGTTCCAGACCTGGGCGGCGTTGTTGAAGATGGGGCCTGGCGGGGCGGTGCGCACGATGGCCTCTAGGTCCTTGCCCTCGAACTCGGTCCCCGGGACCAGCTTGTTCAGGTTGTCCACGTAGGCCTTGTGGTGCTTGCCGTGGTGGTACTCCAAGGTCTCTCGGGAGATGTAGGGCTCCAAGGCGTCCATGGGATAGGGCAGGGGGGGTAGCTGATGCTGCATGGTCAGGCTCCTTGCGTTTCTCACCGTTCCGGTCAGTTGCCGGCCAGTCTAGGGGAGGCCCTGGGGCACTTCAAGGCCACGGCGGGTACGGTTTATGCTGGCCCGATGGGCCCTTCGGAGGGTGCCTGTGAGGAGACGGGTGCCGTGGATGCGGTGGAGCTGAGCTTGTTCGAGAGCCGCCTGGCGGCGGTCTGCGAGGAGATGGGGGCCACCCTGGCCCGGGCCGCCCTTTCCCCCAACATCAAGGACCGGCTGGACTTCTCCTGCGCGGTCTTCGACGCCCGGGGCGCGCTCTGCGCTCAGGCCGCGCACATCCCCGTGCACCTGGGCAGCATGGCCTACGCCATGGCCTCAGTGGTGGCGGCCCGCCCGTGGGAGCCGGGGGAGATGGTGGTCTTCAACGACCCCTTCCTGGGGGGCACCCACCTGCCCGACGTCACCGTGGTGGCCCCCTTGTTCCTCGAGGGCCGGCTCCTAGGCTTCGTGGCCAACCGGGCCCACCACGCGGACATCGGGGCCGAGGCCCCGGGCTCCATGCCCCTGTCCCGGCGGCTGGAGGAGGAGGGGCTGGTGATCCCCCCCACCGTCATCGTCCGGGAGGGACGCCTGGACGAGGCCGGCCTGCGGCGTCTCCTGGCCGGCACCCGCAGCCCCGAGCAAGGCTATGGGGACTTCGCCGCCCAGGTCAGCGCCAACCGCACCGGGTTGCGCCGGCTGGAGGCCTTGGCCAGGGCTCTGGGGCCGGAGCGCTACACGGAGGCCCTGGCAGCCCTGGACGCCTACGCCGAGCGCCTGGCTCGGGAGGCCCTCGGGGCCCTCCCTCGCGGGACCTGGCGCTTCGAGGACCGGATGGACGACGACGGGGCGGGCACCACCGACATCCCCATCCGAGTGGCGGTCACCCTCGGGGACGGGGAGGCCGTGGTGGACTTCGCAGGTACCGCCCGTCAGGTGCCCGGCAACATCAACTGCCCCCTCTCCGTGACTGCCGCTGCGGTCTACTACGTCTTCCGGTGCCTCATGCCGCCGCAGACCCCGGCCAGCGCCGGGAGCCTGCGCCCGGTGCGCCTGCGCGTCCCCGAGGGCTGCCTGCTTCACGCCCGCCGCCCAGCGGCGGTGGCCGCGGGCAACGTGGAGACCAGCACCCGGGTGGTGGACGCCGTGCTGGGGGCCCTGGCCCAGGCGGTGCCCGAGCGCATTCCCGCTGCCAGCCAGGGGACCATGAACAATGTGGCCATGGGCGGGACGGAGCCTCGTCCCTGGGACTACTACGAGACCCTGGGCGGGGGGATGGGGGCAGGCCCTGGCGGCGGAGGCCTGAGCGCGGTGCACTCGCACCTGACCAATACCCTCAACACGCCCGTGGAGAGCCTGGAGATGCACTACCCGGTGCAGGTTCTGCGCTACGCCATCCGGAGGGGCTCCGGGGGGTCGGGCCGCTTCCCCGGCGGCGACGGACTGGTGCGCAGCTATCGCTTCCTGCGGCCCGCCCGGGTGACCCTGCTGACC
>WFXX01000240.1 GCA_015490395.1 Gammaproteobacteria bacterium
GGGGGCAAAGAGCCCTCTCCTCCGCTGGAGGGGAGGTTCGGGAGGGGTGGCCGTGTGTGAGCCGGCCGGACACATTGGGATAAGCAGGCGTTCGGCGGGAGGTTTTCAGACAGGGGTGACGGCAGGCCGGGCCGCGGCTGCTTGCCAGCCCGGCGGGGCGATTCGACAATGACCGTATGGAGCGGAAGTCGGAGCGCAGGGCCGAGGAGGTGTGGCTGCGCGAGGCGGTGCGGCGCCTGCGTGGGGCGCTGGACCTGGAGCGGGTGATTCTGTTCGGGTCCATGGCCCGGGGCACCCAGACGCGCACGTCCGACATCGACCTGCTGGTCGTGGCCCGCACCGAGGAGCCGCCCTTGGAGCGCATCGGGCGGGTGTTGCGTCTTCTGGCCGACGCGCCGCGGCCGGTGGAGGTGCTGGTGCTCACGCCGGAGGAGCTGGAGCGCCGGCAGGACCAGCCGCTGCTGCGCACGGCCCTTCGGGAGGGCAGGCGCCTCTATGAGCGCCGAGCGGCTTAGGCGGGAGTGCGAGCGCTGGCTGCGGCAAGCGGCGGACGACCTGGAGGCCGCGCGGCTGCTCGTCGGGGGAGGCAAGCACGCCCAGGCCGCCTTTCTGGCTCAGCAGGCGGGCGAGAAGGCCCTCAAGGCCGTCTGGCGTCTGCACGACCTCGACCCTTGGGGCCATTCGGTGGGGCGCCTCGTCCGGGATCTCCCGGAGAGGAGGCTCCGGGAGGCCTTGGCCGGGCTGCTGGACGAGGCCCTGGCCCTGGACAAGCTCTACATCCCGACCCGCTATCCCGACGCCTTGGTGGAGCTGACTCCGGGTGAGGCTTTCACCGCCCGGGAGGCGCATGCGGCTGTGGACAGCGCGGAGCGCATCCTCTCGCGTGTCCGGGAGCTGGTCGGCTGAGCCGCTCGAGGTTGCGCGTGCCCTTTTTGTCCCACCCCCGCCCCGCCCTCCGGAGGAGGGAGGGGGCAAAGAGCCCTCTCCTCCGCTGGAGGGGAGGTTCGGGAGGGGTGGTCAGCTCAGATCCAGTAGGCGGTGGTGGTCATCACCTTGGAGGTGATGCGCATCAGGCCCTTGACGGGGGCAGGGAACTCGGCGGCGCCGGCATGCAGGGCGGTGGTGGCGTGGTGGAGCTCGTCCTCCTTCATCTGCTCCAGGATGGCCCTAGAGCGGGCGTCCTGGGGCGGGAGGCGGCGGAGGTGGTCCTCCAGGTGGCGCACCACCTGCCGCTCGGTCTCCACCACGAAGCCCAGGCTCCAGCGGTCGCCGGCCAGCCCCGCTAGGGCGCCGATGGCGAAGGAGCCGGCATACCAGAAGGGGTCGAGGAGGCTGGTGCGGCTGCCTAGCTCCTCCAAGCGCCGGCGGCACCAGACCAAGTGGTCGTTCTCCTCGCGGGCGGCCTGCTCCATGGCGCGGCGCACCTCGGGCCGGCGGGCGGTGACGGCCTGGCCCTGGTAGAGGCCCTGGGCGGAGACCTCCCCGGCGTGGTCCACGCGCATCAGACCGGCGGCGTGGCGCCGCTCGGCCTCGCTGAGCGCGCCTTCCTCGAAGGGCTCCGCGGGATAGGCCCGGCCGGTGTCCCGGGGCTCGCCCCACAGGGTGCGGAGCGCATGATCCAGTCCGAGGATGAGCCGGTCCAGGGCGCCGTAGCGGCGCCCCGCCCGCTCGTCGGCCTCGTGCCACGCGGCCCCGTCCATGCGGCCCAAGATAGCGCTGGGGCCCGGTGGTGGCAAGGCGCCCTTGTGGTCCGGGTTACCTGGGCCGATGGGGAAGGGGGTAGACTGTGCGCATGTCCACCGTGGCCTTCGACACCCTGCGCGCCGCCGAGCGCCTCAAAGCGGCGGGCTTCACCGAGGACCAGGCCAAAGCCTTGGTGGAGGCCTTCGCCCAGGCCCTACCCCTGCAGGATCTGGTCACCCGGGAGTACCTGGACGCCAGGCTCCAGGCCCTGGAGGAGCGCCTGGGCGGCGGCATCGAGCGCGTCCGCAGCGAGCCGAAGGGCGAGATCGGCGGGCTGGACGCCAAGATCAGCGGCCTGGAGGCCAAGATGGAGCACATGCGCGCGGACCTGGTCAAGTGGACGGCCGGGCTGCTCATCGCCCAGGCCGGCCTCATCGTGGCTCCGATCGAGCTCCTCTCCTGATTCCCTCCCGGGCCTCGCCCGCGGCCCCAGGCCCGGCCCATTGCCGGGCCAGCAGCTCCGCGGGATGCAGCACCTCCACCCGCAGCCCCGCCCGCCGGGCGAGCTGGCGCAGGTGCAGGGCGCAGCCGGTGTTGCCGGTTAGCAGCAGGGAGGCCCCGATGCGGCGCAGGGCCTCCACCAGGTGCCGCCCGATGCGGTCGGCGGCCTCGGGCCGCTCCAGGAGGTGGCTGCCGGCGGCGCCGCAGCAGGCTTGGGGACCTTCCAGGGGCACCACCTCCAGGCCGGGAATGGCCTCCAGCAGGCGGCGGTGGGCCTCGGCCTGGCGGAGGGGGTAGGCGAGGGTGCAAGGGGTATGGAGGGCGGCGCGGGCCCGGAGGGGGCGGAAGGAGGCGCCGGCCCGCTCCACCGCCCGGGCCAGGAAGGCCCCCAGGTCTTGCAGGGGGGCGGGCAGCAGCGCAGGGTGGCCCGCCAGATCGGCGCCGCAGCCGCTGGCGGCGGCGAGCACGGCCTCCACCTCAAGGGCGGCGAAGGCCCGCCGGTTGGCCTCCTGAAGCCGGTGGGCGCGCCCGCCCTCGCCGGCGTGGCGGGCCAGGGCCCCGCAGCAGGTCTGGTCCGGGGGCACATGCACGCCGTAGCCCAGGCGGGGCAGCAGCGCCACGGCGGCCCGCAGCGGGCCGGGATCCAGGGCGGGCCCCAAGCAGCCCAGGAAGAGGGCCACTCGCCCC
>WFXX01000241.1 GCA_015490395.1 Gammaproteobacteria bacterium
CGGGGTTGGCCGGATCGCCGCTGGACTCCCGGGGTGCCCCGACGGCCAGGATGCTGCCGTCGTCGGCCAACGAGACCGAGACGCCGAACCAGTCACCGCTTTGGGCGTTGGTCGGCTTGACGTAGGCCTCCTGGCTCCACTGGCCGGAGGCATCCCGCACGAAGATATAGGCCGCTCCCGCATCAAGGGCGGCGTTGTCGTCGGGGCCGTTGACGGTGGTGGCCGAGCCGTCCTCCTTATAGGCACCCACGGCCAGGGTGTTGCCGTCCCGGGACAGGGCGAGGGCCTCTCCGAAGCGGTCGCTCCCCTCGGTGTTGAGCCCCTTGAGATAGGCCTCCTGGACCCAGGAGCCTGCCCCGGTGCGCCGGAAGACATAGACGGCGCCGGCCGAGGTGGCGCTGTCGTCCGCCGGATCGCTGGCGGAGGCGCTGTCGTCCCCAGGCACGCCCACCGCGAGGGTGGACCCGTCCCCGGACAGCGCCAGCAAATAGCCGAAGGCGTCCTCGGCCGTCGTCGCCGCAGCCTTGAAGTATCCCACGGCCTGGGCCAGGGAGCCGCCGACGGCCACCGGGCTCGAGTCCACGCAACCCAGGGCGTCGCAGGCCTGGAGCACGTAGCGGGCGTTGACGCGCGCGGGGAGGAAGACCTCGTGCTCGTAGGAGGTCCCGGTGAGGTCCCCGCCTACCTGGGCATAGCCCGAGGCCCCGTCCGGGTCCTCCAGCAGCCGATAGTGGGTGGCCCCGGGCACGGCCTGCCAGCTGAAGCGGAACAGGCGCACCGGGGCCGGCTGCCAGCTCAGGCTCACCTGGTCCGTGCAGCTCACCTGCACGGTGGTCACGTCGGCGGCCACGGTCCCGGAGCCCTGGGAGACCGTGCAGCCCTGGGCGAAGGGCTGCTCGGCCACGGTGACCTGGTAGGAGGCCCCGGCCTGGAGCCGGTCCGGGAAGGTGAAGGGGCCGTCGGCGTCCACCTCCAGGGGCGGGCCGCCGTTCAGGGAGAGCTTCACCGGCCGCCCGGCCCGCAGGCCGCTCACCGTGCCCCCCACGGCGTAGGTCGCCGGGCTGGAGACGGGGGCGGTGGCCCCGGCCTCGCTGCCGGCGGAGGCCGCGCTCCCGCCGTGCTCCCCGTGGCAGCCGGCCAGGACGCCGGCCAGCAGGAGGGCCGTCAGCGCCGCATGGGTCCCGCGACCGATCCCTCGCGCGCTTCCTCGCATGTCTGGTCTGCTCCCTCTTGTGCTCAGTACAGATACACCGCGCCGGCGCTGGCCGCGCTGTCGTCGCTCTGGTCGCCGCCGATGCCCGTGGCGGTGCTGGCCTCGCCGTCCGCCCCCACGGCGAGGGCGCTGCCGTCGCCGGCCAGGGCGAGGCCGTCGCCGAAGGCGTCGTTCGTGCCGGTGTTGCTGGCCTTGACGTAGCGCAGCAGGGTCCAGCTCCCGCCGGAGCGCACGAAGAGGTAGGCGGCCCCGGCCCAGGAGGTGCCGTTGTCCGAGGGATCGCCCCCCAGCCCGACGGCGCTGCCGTCCTCCGCGAAGGCCCCCACCGCGAGGCGCGTACCGTCCCGATCCAGGTCCAGGGCATAGCCGAAGTAGTCCTGGTCGTCCGGGGCGGGGGGCTTGAGGTAGGCCTGCTGGGACCAGGTGCCGGTGGCCGGGTCCCGGACGAAGACGGTCACCGAGCCCACGTCGGTGCCCGAGTCGTCGGCCGGGTTGGTCGGGTCCAGGCTGTCGTCCCGGGAGCCCACGGCGAGGAGGTTCCCGTCGGCGCTCACCGCCAGCGCGATCCCGAAGTTGTCCAGGCCGCCCGGGCTGGGGTGCTTGAGATAGGCCTGCTGGGACCAGGCCCCGGTGCCCGGGTCCTTCACGAAGACGTAGACCGCCCCGGCGTAGCCCGCGCTGTTGTCCGACTGGTTGCCGTTGACGCCGCCCGAGGCGCTCGCCTCGCCGGTGGCCCCCACCGCCAAGGTGAGCCCGTCGCCGGAGAGGGCCACCCGGGCACCGAAGCTGTCGTTCGCCCCGGTGTTGGAGGCCTTGACGTAGGCCACCTGGCTCCAGGTGCCGCCGGTGCGCTCGAACAGGTAGACCGCGCCCGCCGAGGCCAGGCTGTTGTCGGTCTGGTTACCGTTGATGCCCGTGGCGTTGGAGCGCTCGCCGGTGGCGCCCACGGCCAGGGTGGCGCCGTCCCCGGAGAGGGCCACGGACCGGCCGAAGCGGTCGGAGCCCTCCGTGTTGGAGGCCTTGACATAGGCCTGCTGGCTCCAGCTCCCCGTGGCCGGGTCCCGCACGAAGACGTAGACCGCCCCGGCGCCCAAGGCCGAGTCGTCGGCCTGGTTCCCGTTCACCCCGGTGGCGGCGCTGTCCTCCTCGGGCGCCCCCACCGCGAGGGTGGCGCCGTCCCCGGAGAGGGCCAGGGACTGGCCGAAGTAATCGAACGAGCCGGCGTTGGAGGCCTTGAGGAAGGCCTCCTGGGCCCAGGCGCCGGTCCCGGTGCGCCGGAAGACGTAGACCGCCCCGCTGTCCTGGAGGCTGTCGTCCCCGGGGCCCGCGGCCGGGTCCGAGTCCTCGCTGGAGGCGGCGACGGCCAGGATCCCGCCGTCGTCGGAGAGGGCCACCCGGGCGCCGAAGTGGTCGCTGGCACCCGTGTTGGAGGCCTTGAGGTAGCCGATGGCCTGGGCCAGGGTCCCGCTCACCGCGAGGGGGGCCGAGTCCACGCAGCCCAGGGCGTCGCAGGCCTGGACGACGTAGCGGGCGTTCAGGCGCTCGGGGAGGAAGACCTCGTGCTCGTAGGAGGTGGCGGTGAGGTCCCCGCCCACCTGGGCGTAGCCCGAGGCCCCGTCCGGGTCCTCCAGCAGCCGGTAGTGGGTGGCCCCGGTAACGGCCTGCCAGGTGAAGCGGAAGAGCTTGATGGCCGCAGGGGTCCAGGTGGGCTGGGGCCGGTCCAGGCAGGAGACCTTCAGGTCCAGCGCGTCGGCGGTGGCCGTCCCGCTCCCGCCCTGGAGGCGGCAGCCCTGGCCGGCGGGCTGCGAGGCCAGGGTCACCGTGTAGGCCTGGCCCTTGGGGACCAGGGTCTGGAAGCGGAAGTCCCCGTCGGCGGAGAGCGTCAGGGTCTCGGCCCCGTTCAGGGCGAGCTGGACCTGCCCGCCCGGGGCCAGCCCCTGGAGGCTCCCCCCCACGAAGTAGGCCGTGTCCGTGCAGCTCACCGCCACCTGGACCGGGTCCTGTCCCACGGTGCCGCTGCCCCCGCTCAGGCTGCAGCTCTGGCCCGCGGGCTGGACGGCCACGATGACCTGGTAGGCGCTGCCCTCGGCCAGGCCCTGGGGGAAGGCGAAGGGCCCGTCGGCGCTCAGGGTGAGCTGCTGCTCGCCGTTGAGGGCCAGGACCAGCTCTCGGTCCGGGCCCAGCCCGGTGAGGGTGCCGCCCACGCTCCGGATGGCGGGCGGGGTGGACACGGCCTGGCTGCCGATGGCGCCGGCGCCCTCGTCGGAGGTGCCGCTGCAGCTGGCGAAGAAGCCGAAGGTGAGCAGAACGATGCCTGCCAGGGCCTGCATGGCTGTGCTCCCGTGCTCGGCCTTGGCCGAGACGCTGATCCCTACTGTCTCCCGCCACCCGCCGCCGCGCCCGGGGCGCCGCGCAGGCCTCCAGGGGCTGTATCGTCCCCCCTCAGCCCTTCCTTGAGCCGGGCCCACCGGGCATACTCCCGCGGGCTTGTCAACGGCCAGGGCGAGTCCGGGGGGCAGAGGCGTGCACCGGCAGTTGCACGGCTGGGCGCATCAGGGTTGGGAGCTCGCTACGCTCGATCGGCGGGCCGGCGCCTCCTAGGAAGCTGTCGGCCTGGCGGGCGTCTATGCTGCACCTGCACACCTCCAACCGCCTGGAGGCCCTGGCCGGGGCCCTGGCCGAGCTGCTGCGCCGCAGCCCCCCGGCGGACCCCTTCGTCCCCCTCAGCGTCACCGTGGCCCATCCCGGTATGGGGCGGTGGCTGGAGCTGCGCCTGGCCGAGGCGCTGGGGGCGGTGCTGGGGGCCGAGTGGCCCCTGCACGGGCGCACGGCCTGGCGCCTGCTGCGGGCCGCTGCGGGGGGGCCGGTGCCCGAGGAGGACCCCCTGGAGGCCCAGCGCCTGGCCCTGCGCCTGTGGGAGGCCCTGGGGCGGGGCCTCCCCCTGCCGGGGCACCTGCTCCCGGAGGAGGACCCCCAGGGGCTGCGCCGCTGGCGCCTGGCCCAGGCCCTGGCCGGGGCCCTGGAGCAGCTCGCCCTCTACCGCCCGGACTGGGCCCTGGACTGGGAGGGGGGCGGCGACCGCCTCCCGGAGCCCCTGGCCCGGGACTTCACCTGGCTCCCGCCCCTATGGCGGGAGCTCCTGGGGGGTGTCCCCCACCGGCTGCGCCTAGCCCGGGAGCTGGAGGGGCGCCTCGCCTCCGGGCGGCCTCCGGAGGGGCTGCCGGGCCGGTTGCTCCTGTTCGGCCTGAGCCACCTCCCGCCCCTCTACCTGGACCTGTTCCTGGGCCTGGCCCGGCACCTGGAGGTGCACCTGTTCCTGGTCAGCCCCAGCGCCGAGTACTGGGGGGACGCCCCCCAGGAGCTCCCGCCATAGGGGCGGGAGCCAGGTGAAGTCCCGGGCCAGGGGCTCCGGGAGGCGGTCGCCGCCCCCCTCCCAGTCCAGGGCCCAGTCCGGGCGGTAGAGGGCGAGCTGC